>NZ_DKJF01000105.1:0-32423 GCF_002454615.1 Pseudomonas sp. UBA6699 | reverse complement strand
ATGCGGACCTGCCCGTGGGCCTGGGGCTGCAGGGCGGCGACGAGGCCGGCATGGAGGGCGGCGTGCGGTGGGTCGAGCCGGACGACGCAAAGCCCGCCGAGGGGCGCAACGGCGGTCGTGGCGCGAGCGGCGGAATGAGCTTCCCCACGAGCTTCGGCCCGGCGCAGAGCACGCTCGAAACCACCGCGGAAACCGTGGCCAACGCGGGCGCCCGCGCCTCTGGGGTCAAGAGTGCCAAGCCGGTCTATACCGTGCCGACCAACTCCACGCTCATGGGTTCGGTCGCCATGACCGCGCTGATCGGCCGCGTGCCGATCGACGGCACGGTCAACGATCCCTATCCGTTCAAAGTCCTGGTCGGGCCGGACAACCTGACCGCCAATGGCATCGACATTCCCGACGTGGCCGGCGCCGTGTTCAGCGGCACCGCATCGGGCGACTGGACGCTTTCGTGCGTGCGCGGCCAGGTGCGCAGCATCACGTTCGTCTTCAACGACGGCACGATCCGCACGATCCCCGAAGACCGCGAGGGCAACCAGCAGAACAACCAGCAACGCGACGGCTTGGGCTGGATCAGCGACCCGCACGGCATCCCCTGCGTCAGCGGCGAGCGGCGCAGCAACGCCCAGCAGTACCTCGGCTCGCAGGCCCTGATCACCGCGGCCGGTGCCGGCGTGGCCTCGCTCATCGAGAGCGACAGCGGCCGCATGTCCTATGTCGGCTCGGACGGCTCCATCGGCACCGTGGGCATCACCGGCCAGGAAGCGGTCGGCCAGATTCTCGCGGGCGGTGTCCGGGACATGTCGGCCTGGGTCAACAAGCTCTACGGCCAGGCGTTCGCCGCCGTCTATGTGCAGCCCGGCGCCAAGGTCGCCGTCCACCTCGAAAAACCGCTCGCCATCGACTTCGATCCCGAAGGCCGCAAGGTCGATCACCGCGCAGGAGAAAGCCATGCTCTCGAACTCGATTAAGGGCCTGGTGCTGGCCCTCGCCGTCGCGGTGCTCGGCGGCTGCGCCACCAGCAAGGAAAAGCTGCTGACCCACGGTGACCGCACGATGATGGACATCTGGCAGCAGGAGGCCGGCGACGGCGGTGGCGCAGCCGGACGGAACGCCGGCCGCCAGCTGCTCGATGCGCGCCAGAGCCTGCGTCGGCCCCTGACCGACGCCGACGTGCAGGCCGCACCTGTCGAGCAGATGCGCTACACGCGCACCGCGCGCAATGAGGTCCACCGCCAGTTCCAGCGCCTGCCCAATCCCGATCTCGTGATGTACGTGTACCCGCATCTGGCCGGCACCGATCCCGTGCCGGTGCCCGGCTACACGACCGTCTTCCCGCTCTACCAGCGCATCCAGTACGCGATGCCGGGCGAGCGCGTGGAGGACTACTGATGCGGTGGAAACTCCCATGGCCGAAGCTGGCCGGCGCCGGCTCCAGTAGCCCGGCTAGCGATGAGCAGCCGGACAGCTGGCAGCGCCACGTCGAGGCCTTGCGCCAGGCCGGCATCCCCGAACCCGGTTCGGCAGTCCACGGCCGCAAGCCAGCGACCGTGGCCGACGAGCAGGCGCTGTACGACGTTGCGCCGTCCTTCGTGGAACTGCTGCCCTGGGTGGAGTTCTTGCCCGGGTCGAAATCGATGCTCCTGGAGGATGGCCAATCGGTGGCGGCGTTCTACGAACTGGTGCCGCTGGGCACCGAAGGCCGGGAACCCGGCTGGCTCGCGCATGCCCGCGACGCCCTGGAAAACGCGCTTCAGGACAGTTTCGATGAACTGGACGAGAACCCGTGGGTGCTCCAGCTCTATGCCCAGGACGAACCGAGCTTCGACCAGTACATGCAGACCTTGCGCGATTACGTGCAGCCACGTGCGCGCGGCTCGGCGTTCACCGAGTTCTACTTGCGCTTCTTCGGCCACCACCTGCGCGCTGTGGCCAAGCCCGGCGGCCTGTTCGAGGACACGGTGGTCACGCGGCTGCGCTGGCGCGGCCAGACGCGGCGGGTGCGCATGGTGATCTATCGCCGTGCAACTGGGCAGGCAAGCCGCCGCGGCCAGACGCCCGAGCAGATGCTGAACATCGTCTGCGACCGCCTGTGCGGCGGCCTGGCGAACGCCGGCATCCAGGCACGGCGCATGGTCGCAGCCGACGTCCACGACTGGCTGCTGCGGTGGTTCAATCCGCGCCCGGCGATGCTTGGACCGAGTGCAGAGGACCGGGAGCGCTTCTACGCGCTGGCGCGCTACCCCGACAGCACCGAAGAAAGCGAGGCCGGCGAAATCGAGCTGGCGAGCGGGCGGGATTTCAGCCAGCGGCTGTTCTTCGGCCAGCCACGCTCCGACGTGGAGCACGGCACCTGGTATTTCGACGGCATGCCGCACCGCGTGCTGATCACCGACCGGCTGCGCATGCCGCCCGGCACCGGACACCTGACCGGCGAGACCCGCAAAGGGGATGCCATCAACACGCTGTTCGACCAGATGCCGGAAGACACCTTGCTGTGTCTCACGATGGTCGCCACGCCGCAGGATGTCCTGGAAGCGGATCTCAACCACCTGGCGAAGAAGGCCGTGGGCGAGACGCTGGCGTCGGAGCAGACGTTGAAGGACGTGCAGGAAGCCCGCTCCCTCATCGGCAGCGCACACAAGCTCTACCGGGGGACGCTGGCATTCTACCTGCGCGGACGCGACGAAGCGGAACTGGACCGGCGCGGCCTGGACCTGGCGAACGTGATGCTCAATGCTGGCTTGCAGCCGGTGCGCGAGGACGACGAGGTGGCGCCGCTCAACAGCTACTTGCGGTGGCTGCCATGCTGCTACAACCCCGGCCAGGATCGGCGCAAGTGGTACACCCAACTGATGTTCGCTCAGCACGCGGCGAACCTGTCGCCGGTGTGGGGCCGCGCTCAAGGTACGGGGCACCCGGGCATCACGATGTTCAACCGCGGTGGCGGGCCGATCACCTTCGACCCGCTCAGCCGCCTGGATCGGCAGATGAACGCCCATCTGTTCCTGTTCGGCCCCACCGGCTCCGGCAAGAGCGCCACGCTCAACAACCTCTTGAATCAGGTCACGGCCATCTACCGACCGCGGCTGTTCATCGTGGAGGCTGGCAACAGCTTCGGCCTGTTCAGCGACTTCGCACGCATGCTCGGGCTGACGGTAAACCGGGTCAAGCTGGCCCCAGGTTCGGGCATCAGCCTCGCGCCATTCGCAGACGCGCGTCGGCTGATCGAGACGCCCAGCGACGTGCAGACGCTCGACGCCGACGCGCTGGATGAAGACCCGCCACCAGATGCCTCGGCCATGGAGGCGGACGAGCAGCGCGACGTGCTCGGCGAACTGGAGATCACGGCGCGGCTGATGATCACGGGCGGAGAGGACAAGGAGGAAGCCCGGATGACGCGGGCTGACCGCTCGCTGATCCGTCAGTGCATCCTCGACGCCGCCGAGCACTGCGTGGCCGACAAACGCACGGTGCTTACGCGCGACGTGCGCAACGCGTTGCGCGCCCGCGGCCAGGACCCGACGCTGCCCGAAATGCGCCGCGTGCGGCTGCTGGAGATGGCGGATGCGATGGACATGTTCTGTCAAGGCACGGACGGCGAAATGTTCGACCGCGACGGCACGCCGTGGCCCGAAGCCGACATCACCTTGGTTGACCTCGCGACATACGCCCGCGAGGGCTACAACGCGCAGCTCTCCATCGCTTACATCAGCCTGATCAGCACGGTGAACAACATCGCCGAGCGCGACCAATACCTGGGACGCCCGATCATCAACGTCACCGACGAAGGCCACATCATCACGAAGAACCCGCTGCTCGCGCCCTACGTCGTGAA
Source organism: Pseudomonas sp. UBA6699 (assembly GCF_002454615.1). Classification (NCBI taxonomy): domain Bacteria; kingdom Pseudomonadati; phylum Pseudomonadota; class Gammaproteobacteria; order Pseudomonadales; family Pseudomonadaceae; genus Pseudomonas; species Pseudomonas sp. UBA6699. The sequence goes on along the minus strand of NZ_DKJF01000105.1, from coordinate 28,585 downwards.
AATTACAAAGATGTGGAGGAAATTGGGGGCCTGGTTCTGGCTCGCGACGCAGAACATCGACGACCTGCCGCGCGCCGCGGAGCCCATGCTCAACATGATCGAGTGGTGGATCTGTCTCAGCATGCCGCCCGATGAAGTTGAGAAGATCGCGCGGTTCCGCGAACTCTCGCCCGCGCAGAAGGCGCTGATGCTTTCGGCGCGCAAGGAAGCGGGGAAATTCACCGAAGGCGTCATCCTCTCCAAGAGCATGGAAGTGCTGTTCCGCGCCGTGCCGCCGTCCCTGTACCTCGCCCTCGCGCAGACAGAACCCGAGGAGAAGGCCGAACGCTACCAGCTCATGCAGCAGTACGGCTGCACCGAACTGGAAGCGGCTTTCAAGGTGGCCGAGAAGATCGACCAGGCCCGCGGCATCGAGTCGCCGGCCCTGGAACTGTCGTAAACCGGAGAACGCCATGGAACAGAAACGTCCTTCCATTCCGATGCAGGTCCAGGCGTTCCGCCGTCGCCGCTGGCGGCCTCGCTGGCCCTGGGTATTGGCTGCTGCGCTGGTCGCGCTGCTGCTGATCTGGCTGGTGTCCCGGACGCCCGGCGAATCCTCAGCGCCGTCGCGCGCGCCGGTCAGCACGGCGCAGGTCGCTGGGCCACCCTGGCAGATGGGCAACCCGGAAGGCCGTTTCACGCTGACGCTCTATGCCGACCTGGAATGCCCGTTCTGCCGGGAGTATTTCCCGCAGCTCAAGCGCTGGGTCGGCAACAACACCGACGTGGCGCTGCAATGGCATCACCAGCCGCTGGCCGCGCACGAGCCTGCCGCGTCGGCCGAGGCACGTCTGGCCGAGTGCGCCGCCGAAGCGGGCGGGCATGCGGCGTTCTGGCAGGCGGTCGAATGGGTCTATGCCCACACGCGCAGCGACGGCCAGGGCTTGCCCGATGGCTTGCGTTACCCCGAAACAACGTCAGCCATCGAACAGTGCATGGCTAGCGAGCGCCCCAACGTGGCCATCCGCGCGCAGGCCGCGGAAGCCACCAAGAGCGGCGTGACCGCCACGCCGTCGCTGCGACTGCTCGATCGCCAGACGGGCCAGGCCATCCTGTTGCAGGGGCCGATCGAGGGCGATGCCTTGCTCTCGGCCATGGACCTGCTGGCGGCCGGGGAAATGGCCAGCGACGCGCCGGGTTCGCCCGCCACCCCCACATCCGAAATGCCTGCCGACGTTGTCGGCGACATGCCCAGGTAGCCCTCGGTCTTGAAGGCTACGGCGCGGCTCGCCGCGCTGACCGCTACCCGTTCGCTTTCGCATCCTGGCCGCGAACAATCACCGCCGCGCGGTGATGGATGCACCTTGTTCCGCTGTTTCCATCCCCAGGAGGGCTTGCCCTCCCAGGGTGGCGCCCTCCGCTCACTTTCTGGAGGTCCGCCATGTCTCTCGTCGCCAACGACTCCTGCGTGGAGCCACGTTTTGCCCCCATGTCCCAATCCGATGACTGGATCATCCGGCAAGCCATCGCGCTGCTGGAGCAGCGGGTCTTCAAGAAGGGGCCATCCCTGGAGAGGCCTGCCGCCGTCAAGGACTACCTGCGCCTGAAACTGGCCGCCGAGCCCAATGAAGTCTTCGCCATCGTGTTCCTCAACAGCATGCACGAGGTGCTGGCCTACGAGCCGATGTTCAGAGGCACGATCCATTCGACCTCGGTGCATGCGCGTCCGATCGTGCAGCGTGCCTTGGAACTGAATGCGGCAGCGGTCATTTTTTCTCACCAACACCCTTCGGGCTGCACGGAGCCGTCGAGCGCGGACCGTGCGTTGACCCAAACGCTGAGGGCCGCGTTGTCGCTGATCGACGTGAGGGTGCTGGATCACCTCATCGTCGGCCAGGGCACGCCGTACTCGTTCGCGGAATCCGGCCTGCTGTAGCGACGGCATCGGCTCCCTGATCCACGCGGAGGCTTCGGCCTCCGCTTTTTCATGGGCGCGAGACAAGCAGGTATGCGGGCAGTGCGCGATGCGCATTGTTTGTTGGGGCCGCGTCGGCTTCGCGTTTGACTACTGCTCTGATCAACTTCAAGGGCACGCGACATGACAGCATCCCTTTCCAGGTTCGCGCCGGGCTGGCGAACCCTCGGCCGGGCCGTGGCGCTGCCGGCAGCCCTGGCCGTTTTCAGCCCGGCCACCTTCGCCGCCGACGTGGTGGTCGTCACCGACAGCCGCCACCCGGTCAAGACCATGGGCGGCGAGCGGCTGATCGAGCTGGACGAAGCCCACAGGATTGAAGCGGAGCTTTCCGCGGGACTGCCCACCGACCCCGAACAGGCGACGGCCATCGTCAAGCGCCGGCTGAATGGCGGCGGTGCCGATCTGCAGCGACGCATCGCTTCCGCATACCAAGGCGTTACCGACGCATGGAGCCTCGGCATCACCAGCCTCCCGGCCGTGGTGGTGGACAGGCGCTATGTGGTCTATGGCGAGCCGGATGTGGCTCGCGCTGTCGCGCGCATCGAGCAGCACCGGAGGACCCAGCCGTGACCCGACCATTCGACCTGATGCGCCGCCTGCGCGCTGGCGTGGCTTCGTTGCTGCTGCTCAGCGCCACGGGCAGCTACGCCCTCAATACAGCGACCATCATCGGCTCGGTGGCATCGCCCGATTGCCTCGAATACCGCGTCGTCGGCATCTGCTACTGGCTCTACTGCACATGGACGGGCTGCACCGTGCGCACGTCGATCAAGGTGCGCCACTACATCCCCGATGCAGTGGTGTCGTCGTACTCGAATACCGGAGAAAACCCCTGGGTCGAAGTCCAGGCAATGAGCACGCCCAACCCGTCCGCCCAAGCTGGCGGCGACGGAACGACGAACGAGGATCACGAAAACAGCCTCGCCAAATTCAAGAACGCGGATGTCATCGGTCACCCCGGCGCAGAGGTGTTCAACCAGTTCGTCTCTTCGTCAGGCTACTTCTGTGAGGGCGCGGGCACGGCGTTTATGCCGTACTTGCTCAGCACCCTGGATACGCTGGCCTGGCGCTACAACGTGCCCGAGATGGCCTACCCGGAAGCGCTGATTCCGGGCCGGCGCGAAGTCGGTGCCCGTACCACGATGAATCTCTGGGGCAACGTGTATCCCCGTGGCGGCTTCCTGCACCAGACCGACGACTTCAAGGCCGGCGCAGTGGTGGCCCAGCGTGCGGGCGATGTGGTCACGCGCCGCGGGCAGATCCACGTCTATCAGCCGTTGCTTGCCAACTCCCGTGACGGCTACTGGCCGGCCGGCGCGCTGATGGAGGGCGATGCCTCGACCGGCAAGTGGCAAGAACTCACGCCCGTCCTGTCCTCGTCCTGCACGGTCTTCCCGCGCAGCGGCTTCCTTACCCAGGCCCAGCAAGGCGACTACGCATGGGCGCTGTGGCGGCCGTATGCCTGCTGCGAGCGCCGGGGCCAGGTGTTCCTGGGCAGCGTCGATTTCCTCTGAGGGGGTGCCATGAAGTTCCGTCCTGCATTCAATCCGTTCTCCCGCCGGGTACGTCGCACGGAGATCGTCCTGGCACTGGCCGGCGCGCTCGCGCTGGGCAGCGGCGTGGCCTGGGGTCAACTGGGATACCAGACCAGCGGCAGCGTCATCGGCGATGACGTCATGTACTCGATCGGTGGCGGCAACGCCGTGTCGATGGGACGTGCAGCCGGCATGCGCTCCATCGGTGTCGGCGTGGGTTGGAACAGCAACTTGATCTGCGGCGACATGAGCATCCAGACCACGTTGAAGAACCAACTTAACGGCATTACCAACGGCTTCCAGCAAATCATGTCGTCGGTGATCCAGAGTGCCACCAGTGCGGTGGCATCGTTGCCCGCACTGATCATCCAGCGGGCCGATCCCGGTCTGTACAACCTGCTCACCAATGGCGTGCTGCAGGCGCGGCTGGATTTCGACCGCAGCAAGCTGACGTGCCGTGCCATGGCCGAGAAGATGGCCGAAACGGCGGGCGGCCAACTCGGCTGGAGCCAGATGGCCGAAGGGCTGGCGCTGCGCGATGCCGTGTCGAGCACGGATGCGGTCTCGGCCATCGAGCAGGCCGAGACGCGCCGCGGCAATGACGGCGTGCCGTGGGTCGGGGGCAGCAACGCGGGCGGCTCCGGCCAGCCCGCGATCAAGGTCGTCGGCGATGTCACCCGCGCTGGCTACAACCTGGTCAACGGCCGCGGCGTGACCGACACCTCGTCCATTGCGCCGGCCAGTTGCAGCAGTCTCTCGTGCCAGACCTGGACCTCGCCGCAGGCTGCCGTCGAGTGGGCCACGCGCGTGCTCGGCGAGAAGGAGCAGCGCACGTGCGATGCCTGCACCAAGACCGAGACGACGCCGGGCGTCGGGCTCACGCCGCTGATCCAGGAGGAGTACGACGCCAAGCTGCAGGCGCTCCAGGACCTGGTAACCAAGGCCAAGAACACGACGCCGGAGAACCTGCGCGAAGCTGGCAGTGCGTCGCTGCCGATCACGCGCGGCGTGATCGAGGCGCTGCGCGACGAGCCCGACCAGCACCTGCTGTCGCAGCGCCTCGCGTCCGAGGTCGCGCTGGCATCCGTGCTGGAGAAAGCGCTGCTGCTGCAGCGCACGCTGCTCACGGGCAAGAAGGAGCCCAACGTCGCGGCGAACGAACTTGCCGTGGAGGCGGTGAACCACGAGAGCGACACGCTCGACCGTGAGATTCGCAACCTCAAGACCGAACTGGAGCTGCGGCGCGAACTGGCGAACAACTCGCCCATGGCGATCATCCAGCGCCACGGCGCGCGCGCGGCCGGTTCGCGCGGCATCTACGAGGGCGATCCTGTGCCGGACCGTCTCGACCAGCTCCAGAAGGGCAATCCGGGGAGTCGGCCATGAGCCCGGCGCGCATGGCCTGGCGGCCGCTGCGCTGGTTGTTCAGCCGGCGCGCGGCGAAGACGCTGCTGTGGCTGGTGCTTATCGTTGCCGCCGCAGTGGGGGCGAACGTCGCGGGCATCAACCTGGTCGGCAGCGTTGCAGGCTGGGAACGGTGGCTGGCGGCCTCCGCAGGGTATTTCTTCATCTGGCGGCTGTGCGTGTACGCGGCAACGGCCTATGGATGGTTCTGGATGCGCCGCCGGGTGCTGGCCCGCGAAGACCAAAGCGGGACAGATGGGCAGGCGCGGCGCCGGCTGATCCGTACCGAGGTCGCCGGCGTCGTCGCCATCGTCGCGCTGGAAGCCAGCCTGTTGATGCAGGCCGCTTGAGGGGAGATCGGGGCCATGACGCTCTTCACGACCGACTATCTGGAGTACTACCTCACCCTCGTGTCCTGGATCGTCAACAACGGTATCTGGGCCGTGCTGGTGTCCAGCGGGGTGTTCGCGCTGCCTTTCGTCGCCATCGTCGTGCAGGAGTGGCTGAAGGCCCGCGCGGAAGGCGCTGACGAGGGCAACAAAGGCGTTCTGAGTGCCGCCCGTATCGAGAACCGGGTGTTCGTCGCGATCGTGGTGGTGATGTTCGCGGGCATTCCGTTCATCGACGTGGACCTCAGCACCATCCAGTACGACAGCTCGCGCTCGGCGCAGTGCCAGGTCAGCGTGCCGCAGCCCACGGAAACCGGCTGGTCGCAGTCCTTCAGCACCATCAACAACCAGTCGGCGAAGGTGCCGGTCTGGTGGGCTTTCATGCACGCGCTCTCGCGCGCCGTCACGAGCGCCTCGGTAGCGGCGATCCCGTGCGGTACGGACCTGCGGCAGATGAGGATGGAGATCGACGCGACCCGCATTGACGACCCGGTACTGGCTCAGGAGGTCGCGGACTTCTCGCGGGATTGCTATGGGCCTGCGCGGGCCAAATTGTTCATGCAGCGCCCGGATCTCGATGAGCAGCAGATGCACGACGTAACCTGGATCGGCTCGCGCTTTTTCACGGACACGGGTGGCTACTACGACAGCTACCGCTCCAGCACGGCGCGCGAGGCATGGCCCTATGACGACACCCGCGATGCAGGCCTCGCGCAGGTTGCCAATGGTGGCGGCTACCCGACCTGCAGGCAGTGGTGGTCAGACGGCAGCAACGGCCTGCGCGCGCGGCTGCTGGGGCAAGTGGACCCGACCCTGCTGAATCGCCTGGCGGGCTGGGCCGGGTTCCTCAGCCGGGCCGAGGTGGACGATTCGGTGATCCGCGCCATCGCGTCACCGCGGCAGCAGAAACTGAACCAGGGCAGCGTCTATACGGACTACGGCGGCCAGATCGACAAGACCCTGCCGAACATCGTGACGCGCGCCACGGGCGACGTGGGGATGGCAGTCGGCGCGATTGCCGCGTTTCCTGCCATGGATGTCGTGCGCCAATCCCTGCCCATGATCCTCGCCTTACTGAAGATGGCGCTGGTCATCTGCATCCCGCTCGTGCTGGTTGTGGGCACCTACGACCTGAAGACGGTCGTCACCGTCAGCGTCGTGCAGTTCGCGCTGTTCTTCACGGACTTCTGGTTCCAGCTCGCACGCTGGATCGATTCAACGATTCTGGACGCGCTTTATGGCTGGGGCTTTGGCTGGAACCGGCCGCACACCAACTTTGACCCGCTGGTAGGGTTGAACAACGCCTTCGGCGACATGCTCCTGATGTTCGTCATGGGCACGATGTTCCTGGTTCTGCCGGGATTCTGGCTGGCGAGCCTTACCTGGGTTGGGATTCGGGCCGGGCACGTCATCCAGGGACTTTCCGATGGCAGCAAGAGCGCCGGCCAAGCTGGCGGCAAGGGTGCCGGGGCGCTCACCGGAGGAAAACTGAAATAGCGCGAGGCCGGTCAGTCGTCGGTGTACAACTCGTGCGACGTGTCGTTGTACAGGTTGGGATCGTAGCCCGGCGTCTTGCGCAGCTCGGTGAGGTCGGTGAAAGGCCACTCGTCCTCATCCGAAGTATTTGCAGCAGCAGCCCATCCCGCCGCCGCAACGCCCAGCATCACGAGTGCAAACCAAAACGCAACGTAGAGCAGCACCCCCAGTACAGCCAGCTTGGCTACCCACACGAGCGCGGTAGCGCCAGCTCGCGGCATGCCCTTGGACACCAACCAGTTCGACGCCCGCCGTTCGCGTCGCGCATAGGCACGCCATCCGCGGCCAAAGGCGCGGCCGAGGCGTTCTGCGGTGCTGGTGCGGGTCGTCGTGTTCATGGTCGTCTCCTGCTGTTGAGGAATGCCTATTCCAGTTTGCTCCACTTCATTCGGTTTGCGGCTTCAATGTGTTTTCTTGCTGCTTCAGGACGCTTCGTCATCCGGCCCCACCGGGCCGGGGTCGGGTTCAACGCCGATGCGGTAGGTAACAACGAAACGCGGCCAGTCCACATGGTCCACCAGGTCGATGTCCTCGATGACGCCAACCTTCGCTCCCGCACGCTCGAACAGGGCGATGCTCTTGGCGGGATAGTTGTTGCGCGACGGATAGAGCACCCCGTCGAACAGCGCCTGGCCATCATCTCCGAGCATCGCATGCACCTGGGCGGACACCCGCTGCGTGTGCGTGTAGTCGCGGCTGGCCAACTGCTCCAGGTTCAGGCCGAAGTAGCCCGCCATGACGCCCTGCGCCGTGAGATCGGCCAGAAACACGTCGTCCATCACGCCTACTGCGCGCACCATCCGGGCTTGGACTTCTTTCAGCGCGATCGAGCGTTGCGTGTCCGCAAGCCACTGGTGCTTGTGAAACACCGACTCCATCAGCGCCGTGGGCAGGTCGCGCCCCAGGTAGAGCACGCCGTAGGCCCCCGCTGGGTCATCGTAGCGATTCGTGCTGCTGCGGCCATAGTACAGCGGGCTGCCCCGATAGACGACGCGGCTCACATGCTGGAGCAGTTCACCGGCATCGATCAGGAACGAAGGCAGCTCGTGGCTCATGGCGGTCTCGCTTCAATGCACCTGGACGCCCAGCACGTTGAACACGGCCTCGGCCACGTCATCGATCGTGCCATGCGTCACCGCATCCACGGGCGAGCGACCACCCAGGCCTTCGAGGGGTTCGGACAGCGCGCGGTAGATCGTCCAGTGGTCGATGCCCTCGACCTCCTGGAGCACGGTTTGGGTCAACTGCTGCTTCACCGGGTCGAGCTGCCAGTCGGGCAGCTTCTGGCCGCGCGGCCCCACGTTCAGCGCCAGCAGCCGACGGGCGAGGATGTCCTTGTAGATTTGCTGGCGCGACTTGTCCGCCAGCTTGGCGAACTCGGCAGGCGGCAGGTTGTCCGGCTGGTTGAAGGCTTCCAGCAGCAAGGCGCGGCCTCGCTGGACATCGGTTTCAGCCGGTGTCCAGCGCGTGTCGGAGCGCAACGCGGCCGCCTTGCGCTGCAAGGCCTGCGCCACCGTTTCACCTTCCAGGTTGGCGGGCAGCGTCACCGCCTCCACGCGCTCGTGGATGAACGCCTGCAACTCAGCCGCGAACGCCGGTGCATCCCGGATTTCGACGGTATCGGCGAAGCGTCGCACATCCTCCACCGTGACTCGCGGCAGCCGGTCGGCAATGAATTCGATCGCAGTGGGCATGGTCAGCTCCCAGGTAGGTTTGAGACAGGATTCACTCTAGTCTCCTTTGTCGCATTTGTCAACTTAGTCGCCCGGGTGGGAGCCTACCTGGCGGTGTAGCGCCCCGGCAGCATAGGCCGGGGCCCAGCGCCAGGTCGCCGTCTAATCCATTCGTGCGGGTTCCGCATTGACGCTGGAGCCGCAGCCCAGGCCCCGCTATACCGAAACGGTTAAAGGCCAAAGGGTCGAAACGGCAAGGGAATGGGGTGCAAGGGGAAAGGCCCTACCTTGAAAAGGCCAAAAGGCCTCCCGCCCGGCCCGCCATCAGGACACCGACATGCTCTCCCTGTTCCAGCGAAAACGGCCCCCGGTCGCTGCCGCGCCGTCGCCAGCACCCGCCACCGACCTCCCGAAAGGGTTGATGCGGCCGGAGTCGGCCGCATCGTTGCTCGCCACCCCGCGCCGGCAGAAGCTGCTGGAACACATCTGGCAGCGCACCTCGCTTTCGCGCAAGCAGTTCGCCTCCCTGTACCGCGCGCCGCTGGAGCGCTACGCCGAGCTGGTCCAGGCCTTCCCGGCTTCCGAAGCGCATCACCATGCCTACCCGGGCGGCATGCTCGACCATGGCCTCGAAATCGTCGCCTACAGCCTAAAGCTGCGGCAGTCCCATCTGCTGCCCATCGGGGCCAGCCCCGAAGACCAGGCGGCGCAGGCCGAAGCCTGGACTGCGGCCGTCGCCTATGCCGCACTGCTCCATGACATCGGCAAGGTGGCCGTCGATCTGCACGTCGAGCTGGCCGACGGCAGCACCTGGCACCCATGGCACGGCCCGCTGCGCCAACCGTACCGCTTCCGCTACCGCGACGACCGCGAGTACCGGCTTCATAGCGCCGCGACAGGCTTGCTGTACCAGCAATTGCTCAATCGCGATCTGCTGGACTGGCTCAGTGGCTATCCATCCTTGTGGGCGCCGCTGCTCTACGTCTTGGCTGGGCAGTACGAGCACGCCGGGGTTCTGGGCGAGCTTGTCGTGCAGGCCGACCGCGCCTCCGTCGCCCAGGAGCTGGGCGGCGATCCCGCGCGCGCCATGGCCGCGCCCAAGCACTCGCTCCAACGCAAGCTGGTCAACGGGCTGCGCTACCTGCTCAAGGAAGAGCTGAAACTGAACCAGCCGGAGGCCTCCGATGGCTGGCTCACCGAGGACGCGCTGTGGCTGGTGAGCAAGACAGTCTCGGACAAGCTGCGCGCGCACCTGCTGTCCCAGGGGGTCGATGGCATCCCCGCGAACAACACGGCCGTGTTCAACGTGCTACAGGATCATGCCATGTTGCAGCCCACCGCCTCCGGCAAGGCCATCTGGCGCGCAACTATTACCAGTGAGAGTGGCTGGTCCCATGCCTTCACGCTCCTGCGCCTGGCCCCGGCGCTGATCTGGGAGCCCTCGGAGCGACCCAGCCCATTTGCGGGAACCGTGACCGTGGACAACGCCGGCGAGGCCGAGGACGGGCCGCGCCCGTCCGCACCCGACGCTGCATTGCTACCTGGAGCAGCGGTGGCAACGGAGAAGGAGCCCGCAGCAAGCAGCCGTCCAGATCAGTCGGGCGGAAGTCACGCCATACCTCCCAGCACGCAGCGCAATCCGGCCGACCCACTGGAAAGCATGCTGGCGATGTTCGAGACAACGCCTGAGCCGGAGCAGTCCGTCGAAGCCCCGCCAGAGGGTGCCGACGATGCAGCGGTGCCGCTCGACCCTCCCGCATCGGCCCCAGGTCCTTCGGCGCCGACCGCCGCGCCTGCGCCGCACGATTTCGCCTCATTTACCGGGCGGCCATCGGGCGAGCATTTCATGGCCTGGCTGAAACAGGCCGTCCAGACCCGCAAGCTCATCATCAATGACGCCAAGGCCCTGGTACATACCGTGTCCGACACGGTTTACCTGATCAGCCCTGGTGTTTTCCAGCGCTACGCACAAGAGCATCCAACCATTGGGCCGCTTGCGAAGGACGCGGCCCTGCAGGACTGGCAGTGGGTGCAGAAGCGCTTTGAAAAACTCGGACTCCACAGGAAACAGCCATCGGGTCTGAACATCAGGACGTGCGAGGTCATGGGACCGCGCAAAACGCGCCAGGTGCATGGCTATTTGCTCGAAGACCCATCGCACATATTCGATGCCGTTCCACCGAACAATCCTTATCTGTCGCTCAAATAGCCGACTAAGAGGGGAAGTGCCACACGTTCTGTTTGAACGGGTGGCAAGCTTCAGTCGATCCGAAGAGGCTCGAACGACTTGACGAGTTGGTCCACCGCCTTGACCTGCCGCAGCAGCGGTTCGAGCGTGTCCAGTGGCAGAGCGCTGGGTCCGTCACAACGTGCATGCGCCGGGTCGGCGTGTGCTTCGAGGAACAAACCGCCAATGCCGACCGCCATGCCGGCCCGCGCGAGTTCGGGCAACTGTTGGCGACGCCCACCCGAAGCCAACGCATCCGCTTCTCGCCGCTGCAGGCTATGGGTTACGTCGAACACCAGTGGCAGGCCACTGCTGGCAACGCTCATTTCGCGGAAGCCCAACATGTCCACGACGAGATTGTCGTAGCCGAACTGCGTGCCACGCTCGCACAGCAGGACGCGCGGGTTGCCAGCCTCGTGCAGTTTGTGGACGACATGCCTGATCTGGCCCGGGCTGAGGAACTGCGGCTTCTTGACATTCACTACCCGACCGGTGCGGGCAATGGCGGCCACCAGATCGGTCTGCCGGGCCAGGAAGGCCGGAACTTGCAGTACGTCGGCAACGGCAGCGACCTGCATGGCCTGCTCAACCTCATGCACGTCGGTCAAGACTGGGCATCCGAACCGCGACTTGACCGCATCGAGGACCCGCAGCCCTTCCTCCAGGCCGACACCTCGGAAAGAATGGATCGACGAGCGATTGGCCTTGTCGAACGACGCCTTGAAAACGAAGGGTATCCCCAGCTTGCGCGTCACCTCCGCGAAGTGCTCAGCCGCAGCCAGGGTCGTATCGAGATCCTCGATGACGTTGATGCCGCCGAACAGCACGAACGGCAGGTCGTTGGCGACTGTGATGCCCTCGGAAATGGCGACGTGCAGGGAGGTGGCTGATGATGTCGATCGCATAAAAATTCCTCTCGTGATGTCAACGACCGCAGGCGAAAGCGCCGAGCGTCGTCGGCGAAGAATGCCTCACGGTCTTGAGCTTTGCGTGCAGACGCGTCCACAACAGCGCTTACAGGGTCCGACCGGGGTCCGCACCGGCGACTCCGCCCGTGACCACGGTCTTCCTTCAGCGGCTCACTGAAGACCGAGCGCCTTCATCAGCCTCGGCTTCTGGCTCGCGAAGGTGCCATAGAAGACCTCGTCGCCGACGATCGTGATCGGGGCCACGCGCACGCCGGTTCGTGACTTGGCCTCCGCGGAAATCTTCGGGTCGGTCAGGTCGCGCTCTTCAAACGCGATGCCCTGCTGGGACAACCACTCCTTTAGTGCCCGGCAGTCCGGGCAAGTTGGAGTGCTATAGATGAGGATGCGCGGGGTGTTGGCTTGGTTCATGGTCGTGCCTTCACTTGCCCCGAGCGACAAGCCAACTCTTCATCATGGCGATCTCGCCTTCCTGCGCGGAGATGACCTCCTGAGCCAACTTGCGGACCTCCGGGTTCTTGCCGTACTGCAGCGCCACCTTGGCCATGTCGATCGCACCCTGGTGGTGCGGGATCATGCCGCGCATGAAGTCCACATCGGCGTCGCCGCTGAAGTCGATCATCATGTCCGCATGCATGCGGTCGTTGCCGGCACGGTAGGCGGCCGTCGAGGCATCGCCCGAGCTGCCGGCCGCCGCCTGCTGGCCGTTGTCGCCCAGCCACTTGTTCATCATGGCGATCTCGCCTTCCTGCACGGTGATGACCTCCTGGGCCAGCTTGTGAACCTCCGGGTCCTTGCCGTACTGCAGCGCCACCTTGGCCATGTCGATCGCGCCCTGGTGGTGCGGGATCATGCCACGCATGAAATCGACGTCGGCGTTGCCAGTGAACTGCGCTCCCATCCCGGCGTGCATCTGGTCGTTCACGGCGCGATACGCGGTCGTGGAAGGACTGTCATTGGCCGAGGCGCTGGAGGGCATCGCGTGCCCTTGGTGACCTCCGCCCGCACTGGCCTGCATCGCTTCACCCGACGGGACGACCACCTTCTTCTGGACGGCCATCAGGCCGGCGGCGACCACGACGGCGCCCGCAATGAACAAGAGGCTGAACTTGTTGACCTTCATGAAAAAACTCCTTGAATGAGGTTGATGGGTTCACTGTAGGGCCTCCCATTGTTGGAAGGTCAAGCCCTTATTTCGCCCGTCACTTGGCGCTGCACGGCGGTGTGCCCATGCCCATTTCAGTTGCAAGTAATTCTCAACAAAGGTAGGATGTTAGGACGTTAATAGCGAGAGTCCAGGATCATGTCCCAGCAACCGAAAGTTCACGACACCAGCGATTTCCCCATCGTCCGCTTCGACGGCGCAAGCATCTACAACGGATACAGCAGCGCCTGGTGCGCGGAAATGGATGAACTCGTCGCCTGCGGAAAGCCCTTCGTGCTTATCTACGTCGCGGGAGGGCCAGAAGAGACTCTCGACGATCGCGCTCAGCGCGGCGTCTGGCTGAAGACTCACAAGGAGACGCTTGGCGGCACATTGCTCGCGCTCATCCACGTCGAACCGGATTCGGATAAGCGAGCCCAGTTGGAGGCCATGCTGCCAAAGCTCGTCCAGGCTTTCGGTACACCGCAGTCCACCCGGGCCACCCACGCCGATGCCGAGGCGCTGGCCCGGTATGTCCTGGCGGGTGGTCGCGTCGAAGATTCGATATGAACAGCACCGTCCGGTCGCTGTAGCGCACCAAGGGCCTATCCATGAGGACCGGCTACCGCGTGCTCTCCGGGAAACAACCCGCGTTCCGATCAACGGGGCCGGCGACCGGCTGCTCGATGGAAAGCGGCATTGCCAGCGCGGGAGTCGCGCTCGGATCAACCCGATTTCTCAAGTGCCGCAATCAGCGGAGCGACCACGTTCCGCACAGCCGCCGCAGCTGCTTCTCCATCCTGGCGCTCGATAGCATCCACGATCGCCTCATGGGTCGCGAGACCCGGCTCGGGCAGTTCCTTGTCCTTCAGCGCAGTCAGCGTGTTCATGCGGACCGAGTTCGCGAAGTAGCGGTACAGCTCAGCCAGCGCGCCGTTGCCGCACATCCCGGCGATCGCGCAGTGGAAAGCCGTATCGGCCTCGGCAAAGGCCGCGCTCGATGCGTGTTGCTCCTGCTCGCCGCGGGCCTTCAACAGTCGGCGCAGCAGCCCAACGTCCGCCTTGGACCGATGCACCGCGGCCAACCTGGCCGCCTCGGTTTCCAGCATGCAGCGCAACGCGAAGTGCTCTCGCAAGCCGGAACGCCCGACACGGCGCATGACCTCGGCCGGATCGATATTGGTTCGCACGTAGGTGCCATCACCCTGGCGGACTTCCAGGACCTGGCCGTGCGAGAGCACGCGAATGGCTTCCCGCACCGTGTTGCGGCCAACCTCCAGCATCTCGGCCAGTTCCTGCTCCCTGGGGATGCGCTCGCCGACCTTCCAGGCGCCTCCCTCGATCTGGCCGCGGATCAGCTCAATCGTCGAATCGACGAGCGAACGCCGCGGCGCCTGTGGGAGTGTGAAGCGGTTATTCATCGCGGTTCTCAAATGACGTAGAGACGGGAGCCCATCGGACCTCGATTGTAGCAACTCAGGCCTTATACATAGGATGATTCTATGTATTTGACAAAAGAGCAATATTTATCCTGAGCAGGCACAAAACCACCAGGAACCTGTTTGAAGCCCAGGAAGGTCAGTGCCAGAAAACCAGCATACAGAATGAGTACAATTGTACTTCCGCGAACGATACGTCGAATCGTCCCAACATAGGAATTCGACAGGCTATCAAAGAAACGGTTAAAACGACGGAAAAAAGATCCGAAAAAACGATCCATTACACGAGTCAACAAATCTTGCTTCTCTATACCTTGATGTGGTTTCAGTAGTACGGAAGCTAATGCCGGAGACAATGTTAAGGAGTTGATAGCCGATAAAATCGTTGAGATAGCAATCGTCAATGCAAATTGACGATAGAATTCGCCCTGAAGCCCCGAGAGGAATGCTGATGGAATAAACACAGCTGCCAGTACTGAGGTAATAGCCAGAATTGGCCCCGTTACCTCGTCCATTGCTTTTCTTGCGGCGTCTTTTGGTGAGAGTCCTTTTGCAATATGGCGCTCAACGTTCTCAACCACAACGATTGCATCATCAACAACAATACCAATTGAAAGAACCAGACCAAATAAAGATAGCGTATTGAGTGAGAACCCAAATACATCCATTAATGCAAACGTACCCACTAATGAAATAGGCACTGCGATCAATGGGATGATTGATGCTCTCCATGTTTGCAAAAATAGCATCACGACCAGCACAACTAATATTGTGGCCTCTAATAAAGTCGTCGTGACAGATTTCAGGGAAGCACTAACAAACACGGTCGGATCATAAGCGATACTGTACTGAATACCTTCCGGAAACCTTACTTTCAGGCGTTCCATTGTTGACCTTACCGATGCAGACACCTCAAGTGCATTGGCGCCCGGGGTCATAACAATCTGCATACCCACTGCATTTTTATTATTTAGTAAACTCCTCATGGAGTAGTTATCTGAACCGAGTTCAAGACGAGCCACATCACGCAAGCGCGTAATTTGTCCGTCATCTCCGGTTTTAATAACTATATCGCCGAACTGTTCCTCAGTAGTTAGGCGCCCTAAGGCATTCACAGTGACCTGGAATGATGACGATGCATTAGGTTGCTGTCCGACAGAGCCAGCCGCTACCTGAACGTTTTGTTCTTTAATCGCAGCAGTGACATCACTTGATGTTAACCCTCTGGAAGCCACTTTATTAGGATCTAACCATACTCGCATGGCATATTCCCCTTCACCTCCCAGCGCTATGCTTGCGACACCTGGTAAGCGTGAAAGCTCATCACGTACGTTTAACATTGCATAGTTAGAAACATAAAGTGGATCATAACGCTCATCAGGAGAGAACAAATGCACCACCATAAGAATATCCGGCGAGGTTTTTTCAGTCACAACCCCTATTTGCTGGACTTCCGTTGGTAGCCGAGGCAAAGCCCGTGATACCCGATTCTGAACCTGAATTTGCGCAATATCGGGGTCAGTTCCCTGTCTGAAAGAGATGGTTAAAATCATTCGGCCGTCAGAAGCAGTTTGAGAACTCATGTAAAGCATGCCTTCAACCCCATTGATGGCTTGCTCAAGCGGGGCGGCAACAGTATCTGCTATTACATTGGGGTTTGCTCCGGGGTAGCTTGCCGTTACCTGAACGGTTGGCGGTGTTACGGACGGATATTCACTGAGAGGAAGTTGAAAAAACGCTAAAGAACCCGCTATCAGCATAAAAACTGATAAGACAATTGCAAATATGGGGCGCTGGATGAAGAAATGAGGAAATTTCATTTACTACCTCCCTCATTTTTGCCATTCGATTTTTTAGATGCACCTTCAGGCTGCCTCTCAGGTACGCTCAACAGCGTTTGCATCGATACGATGTCTGGCGTAACGGCCATCCCCGGTCGTACGAGCCCTTTTATGATAATTTTTTCCCCGGCCTTCAGACCGTCGCTGATAACACGTAATCCATCGACCATTGGCCCCAACACTATCGGGCGATACTGCGCCTTATTATTGGCATCAACAACAAGGACATACTTATTGCCCTGATCTGTGCCTACGGCTTGATCGTTTACCAAAATTACTTTTTGCTCACTACCAGTGCCTAACTGAACTCTGGCAAATGCTCCAGGAGTAAGAAGACCATCAGCATTCGGGATAATAGCCCGGACACGAACAGTGCCGGTATTACGATCAATTTGGTTGCCAACAAAATCAAGCGCCCCCCCGTGCGGATACCCCTTCTCATTTGCCAGACCTATATGTACGGGTAATTTTTCGTTGCTACGTCCGACAACATCAGGCCGAGCCTTACTGACAGTATTGAGATATGTCGCTTCATCAATATCAAAATAAACATATAAAGGGTCGGACGAAACGATTGTTGTCAATAGAGTCGCGGCCCCCCCCTGGCTGCTGCTAACCAAGTTACCTTCAGTTACTAAAATCCGATCGATACGGCCATCAATTGGCGCAGTCACACGCGAGTATGACAAATCCAGCTTTGCTGCTTCGACTGCAGCCTTCGATACCTGAACCTGTGCAACGCGGGCATTTTTCTCAGAAGATGCATCATCATAGTCTTTACGCGAAACAGCACCTCCGTTTACCAGACGGCTAATACGCTCGTAATTGCGGCTTGCCTGGAACGCCTGAGCTTCTGCCTGTCGTAATTGCGCTTGTGCACTATCAAGCACAACCTGGTAGGGCCGCGGATCGATTTGAAATAACATCTGTCCTTTCTGAACCAGACTTCCCTCCGGCACCGTAACAGATTCGATTGCCCCTCCTACCCTGGGGCGTAGCTCCACTGTTTTAATAGCCGCTAAAGAACCGGTAAATTCAGCAGAAGGTATAATATTCCGTGATACGGCAACAGCCACGGGTACCTGTGGACCTGCAGGCGCATTTGCAGTTTTTTTTTGCGTTTCGCTTGCATCATCATTTGCAAGTACCACTTCTGTATTGGCTGTCACTGCAACTGCCATCAGCAATATCCCAACTTTCATTTTCATCATAACGATCCTTTCATTCACCAAAACTCTTCGGCCAGTCCGAAGTTGGCGTCTGTAGTAATACCAATTGTCTTAAAAGTTTGATCTAATAGTGGTATTCATATTCGAGTGATTTTGATATGCATACAGCCGACGACTTTAAACAATTAGCAAAGCAAACCTCCAACGGGCAACTGCGAACCCGCTATCTAGCTTTGTATCATTTCAAGAATGGGGAAACACGAACCCAGATAGCAACTTACCTTGGGGTTGCCAGAGGCAGTGTTAATACCTGGGTATCCAACTATCTGGCGCACGGACTTGAAGGTCTGCAATCCAAACCTAGTCCGGGTAGACCCTGTCAGCTCTCCGTCTCCCAGCGAGAACAGATCGCACATTTTATCAAAGAAAATGCGGTTAAAAAGGAGGGGGGGCGTTTGATTGCACAGGATGTACGACAATACATTAGCGACACCTTCCAAATCGATTATCAGTTGCGAAACGTATACCGCATCATGGATGCGCTCGGTTTCAGTTGGATAACCAGTCGCTCTAAACACCCTAAACAATCACAACAAACCCAGGACACTTTTAAAAAATTTCCTGCTGGAAACGATCCTTCACACTCCCGGTCATCTTCCTCTGGATCGCGTTGACGTCTGGTTTCAAGACGAAGCACGATTCGGTCAGCAAAATCAGACGTCCAGAATATGGGCAGCCAAGGGCAGCAGGCCAAGAGTAGTAAAGCAACAGCAATTCGATTATGGCTATGTCTTTGGGGCGGTGTGTCCGAGCAATGGTAATACTCAGGCGCTTATCAGCCCTCTTGTGAATAAAGAGGTGATGAAGCAGCATCTGAAATTAATAAGTGAAGCGACAGAGCCTGGGCGTCATGCCGTTGTTGTAATGGATGGCGCGGGCTGGCATACGATCGATACGGCCAGCCCATTTACCAATGTCAGTCTGTTAAAACTCCCACCTTATTCTCCGGAGCTGAACCCGATGGAGCAAGTATGGCAATGGTTACGGCAACGTTGCTTATCAAACCGCGTATTTCGAGGTTACGAAGAAATAGTGGAACAGGTCTCTCGCGCTTGGAATACATTCATTGCGGATGTTGAACGAGTCAAAAATCTCTGTTGGAGAGAGTGGATAAAGTTGGTCAATTAATTAATGCAATTGGTATAATTTCTTACAGGCTAAAGCTTGTAGTAACTGGAAGGTCAAGGGGGAGGATGATAAAAACTTAGAAAGATCGCACTGATAAAATTGATTAAATCGGCTATTGAGGTGAATTCGTACAAAAAATTGAAAATTGTTTAAAACATAATGTTATTCATAGAAAAAATCAGGCCACTGAAATGGCCTGATGTAAAGGATGCTAATAGCTAGTACTTACCTCAAGCATCAATCGTGATATCACCGGCAGGAATGCACTGACATGTCAAACATGCCCCCTCATCAGAGGGCTCCACACCATTCAGATGCTGTACGTTCCCTGCAATCACCCTAGTTGAACAGCTTTCACATTGTCCAACACGACAACCACTAGGCATTTGAATCCCAAGCTTTTCCCCAAAATTAAGTAGAGTACCTTTATCCGTGGTCCAAATCTCTGTTCTTCCTGATTTTGCAAAAATGACTTTATGACGTAATGAGGGATCATTATTTATTTTTGCTGGAGAACGAAATATCTCGTAGAAAATAGCAAATGCAGGTACACCTCTCTCCTGAAGCCCTCGCGATATCGCATCCATCATAGGCTGCGGACCACACATGTAATAACGAGCATTATTCTCAATAAGATATGCCTCGACATCTCCCGCACCAACGTAACCAGCTCTATCATAATCCAATCCTGGAATATCACAGTCGAGGGGCTGATTGTAGATATTAATTACTTTAAGCCTGTCAATAGACGCATTTAGCTCCGCAATTCTTTTCTTAAACGCATGTAGCCTACTATTTTGATTAGCATAGAAAAGCCAGATCTCCGGACCTTCCGCTTGGGGGTTAATAGACTCCAGATAGGAAATGAATGGAGTAATTCCAATACCGCCAGCAAAGATTACGACAGGCTGGACGGCATTGAGCGGGACAATGAAATTCCCCCCAGGAGGGGTAAGTTCAACATCCTTGCCTATCTGCAAATGCGTGTTTATGTAGGATGACATTATTCCTTCAACATACTCACCTTTCTCATCAGTCGCTTTCTGATGACGGACAGAAATGGAATAGGTTTTACGGTCATGAACAAACGCAGGGCCTGTCAGCGAATACGCCCGGGTAACGATCTCTTCAGAATCGCTCATCGGACAACAGCTAACAGTGATATGCTGGCCCGGTTCATAATCAGGTAAGTAGCCTTCACTGTTCGATTGGAAGGTAATTGTCGTAACATTATCTGCTTCTTTTTTCAGTTCAATGACTTTGAATGTTTTACGACCTTCCCAGGGGCGCCTTATCAGCTCAAAATCATTCAAGCGGCGAATGCGGCAGCGGAATGAACGCAAAGGTAAAGCACCGCTGACTGGATCATAGCTATCACCGCTGATTAAACTATTGTAATTGCTACTGTACTCACCTTTAACCGGGTATGAAGGTTTGCCAAAATCAGGACAAGCCTGCCACCACCCAAACTCAGCAATTACAGTTTCATGAGAGAGTTTGGCTTCCACTTTTGCTCTAAATCGAGCAAGACCTGCTCTCGTTTCAATTTCTACCCAATCCCCCGTCTTGATACCTTCTTCGTCAGCCAGAGTTGCCGAAATGTCTACCGTTGGATAAGGTGCTTTTTTTCGTAGGCTAGTCAGGCTTCGATGTTGGCTATGACAGAAGAATCCGCTTTTAACGGATGTCAGCATTAATGGATAATCAGGATCGTTGCGCTGGTATTCTTGCGGCTGTACATACTCAGGTAAAGGATTGTAACCATAGTGATGAAGGATCTCAGAGTAAAACTCTGCACGTTTTGTTTCTGTATTGAAACCTGCCAGATATCCACTATTTGGGTCTCTGAAAGCATATTTTCTGACTTTATGCTCAAGCGGGATATCGTAACCTTCTGGCTTATTTCTGAGCATCTCAACAGTCAAACCTAATGGTTCTAGTTGATAATTCCAGGCTGCCTCAATATTGCCGTCGAAGAACGCTTCATTCATTCCTAACCGGCATGCAAGATCGAAAACAATCTCAAGGTCGGAACGGCTTTCACCGCGCGGAGAGACCATTTTTTTTCTCAACTGAATGTGGTCCTGAGCAGCAGCACTACTTTCAAACCCGGTTCTTAGGCCTTCGCGCTCCCAGGCAGTGTTAACTGGCAGAAGGATATCAGCATACTTTGATGTAGGCGTTTCAAACAAATCTACATGGGCATAAAACTCAAGCGCCTCAAGCGCCTGTTGTCCGAGAGAAGTATCACTTTGTGAAAGTAATATGTTGGCACCAAAGCCAATTAACCCGCGAATTTTATAGGGTGTACCTTCTAATACTGAATGCCAGATATCCTGAGAATGAACCCAACCTTGTGAAGGCGGCCCGATAGGCCTTTCTTCAAGGCCTAATGCTTTATCCCATTGTGATTTAGGCATCAATGTCGGTGAATTAACCACATTTACCGGGTGGCTGGCATAGATTCGATTACATCCTTCCTGATCGAAACAACCGGTTAAAGCATACAGTGTCGCAATCGCACGTTCTGTTTGGGTGGCATTAGTGTGTTGAGCCACTCCAGACCAACTGTGGTAGGCGATTTTCTTGGCCCCGGCAATCAAACTCGCAGCGGCTTCAATTGACGCAACAGATACCCCGGTGATACGGCTTACGTTTTCTGGGTCATAATTAGCCAACATATCTTTAAAAGATGAAAACGCCGTTTGGCAGGAAATTTTTGCACCATCAGCTATTGCGACTTCAACATTGCCCTCAAGTGCAGCTGTAGGCATCAGCGTTTCTTCAGTTCGAGTCTCGGAATCGATAAATGTGACTTGCTGGTTGTGTTCGTCCCAAACTGTATAGCGATTACTGATGGCAAGTGGGTTAATATCTTTTTCCCGAAGAAAATAACCATTATCATTTCGAACCAACAAAGGACCATTAGTCCAGTTTCGAACAAACTCATGATTAAACAGGTTTCGTTCTACCAGGAGATGGCTTAACCCCAAAGCTAATGCACCGTCAGTTCCAGGATTGACATCAAGCCAGGCATTTGCTTCTTTCGCTAAGGGTGTCGGGCGAGGATCCACGACAATCAGTTTTGCGCCGTTATTTCGACCAGTACCAATCGCACTAGCCTGGGCAAGCCAAGTATTCGCGGGGTTATGCCCCCAAAGAAGAATAAGATCGGCATGGGAATAATCAGCAACAGGAATGCCGCAGCCAAAGGTCCATCGATGTGCAACGTCTTTATGCCAGTTACATATCTCAGTTCCATAGCTGGTATTTGGGCTGCCATAGATACGAACAAATCGCTCTAACCATTCAATTGCATCACTGAGGGGGGTACCGCTTGGGCTCGTAAAGCCGAAAGCGACAGATTCAGCTCCATCCTCTCGTTTAAATTTTTCCAGTTGTCCGGCTATCGTTGACATAGCCTCTTCCCAACTTATACGTTGCCAGCCCGGATCCTCTGCACCTTTAGGATGAGTTCTCTTCATCGGGTACAGAATTCTATTTGCGCTGTCCACCAGCTCAGGTGCCGCTTTCCCCTTCATACACATGGCCTTACCATTAGGGTGTTCAGGGTTAGCCCGTACCTTGATCAGGTGGTCATTTGCTACTTCACTCAGCGTCCCACACCGCGAACGGCAAAGTGTGCAATATCCGGGAATAATATCTGACATTGGAAACCTCACTACTAAAAACAGTTAATATTCTTTAAAATTGCCGACGGCCTGTGCTTCGTTGCGCGCGACATGCGATTTTCCACCACGGCCGCCGTGGCGGCGAAGACGAAGAAGTCGTTCATGCCCTGCGCCTTGCCCCGCTCGGCCGGGGTGTGGCAGTCGGTGACCATCGCCGTGGCGCCGATGAAACTCAAATTCCAGCCGATGCCCAACAGCGCCAGCGAGCCCCAGAAGTGGGACAGGCCGAGCCCGCCCAGGGCCACCACCCCGGAGGCGGCGAGCAGCACCATGCCGACGGCGGTCACGCGCTCCTTGCCGTAGCGCACCATCAGTCGCCCGGTGAAGAAGCTCGGCCCGAACATCGCCAGCAGGTGCCACTGTATTCCTAGGGCGGCGTTGTCCACCGAATGCCCGTGGTTGACCATCGCCACCGGCGCGGCCGTCATCACGAACGCCATCACCCCATAGGACACCACGCCCGCAGCCACGGCCAGCAGATAGCGCGGCATCGCCAAGAGCTGCAGCACCGTCCGACCGCTATCGGCGACTGCTTCGGCCTGGGTCTGGCTCGGCGTGCGCAGCATCAGCAGGATCGGCAAGGCGATCAGCGGCAGCAGCGCCTGGCTGAGGAAGCTGCCAACGTAGGGCGTGCCCGCTACCGCATCGCGCGTGAAGATCACCAACTGCGGCCCGATGATGGCGCCCGCGAGACCGCCCACCATGACCCAGGAAATGGCCTTGGCCTTAAGCGCGTCCTCGGCGGTGTCGGCGGCTGCGAAGCGGTAGCTCTGCACATACGCGCCGTAGAAGCCCGCCAGGAAGGTGCCGGCGCAGAAGATCCAGAACGAGGCCAGCATGATGCCCAACGCGGCGATCAGGCCCGAGGCCACGCCGAAGCCGACCCCCACCACGTATCCGTTGCGGCGGCCATGGTGCCGCATGATGAAGGCGGCAGGCAAGGTGCCGATGGCAAGACCCAGGCCGAACAGACTCACGGGCAAGGTGATCCAGGCCGAATTCTTGGCAAGCTGCTGGCCGACCAGCCCACCCAGCGACATCACGATGGGCGCGCTGGCGCCGCCGAGCGCCTGCGCGGCGGTGAGAACGCCGATGTTTCGGCGCGTGATGCTCTGGTCGGTCATGGGCGTCTTTCTTATTCGTTTGTCTGGCCGGAAATATTACACGCATGAATATATATTCAGTTATATGGACATGCGATGCTCACGAACCATCGCGAGCCGGTCCATCCTCGGAAGCCCCGGCGGAAGCAGCACCGTGCAGGGCCAATGCGAGCAGGTGCTCTTTCACCTGGATCAGTTGCTCCATGCGTTCCTCAACACAGGCGAGATGGCCTTGGACAGCCTGCCTTAGCAGCTCAGGTTCCAGGAACCCCTCATGTGCCCAACCCAGTAGGCGGCGCACGTCATCCAGGCCGATTCCCGAGGCACGGTAGTTGCGAATCAGGTGAAGCCGTTCGACATGGGCCGGGCCATAGCGCCGATAGTTGTTGCGTGACCGCTCCGGGGCTTGCAACAGGCCCTCCCGCTCGTAGAACCGAATGTTCTCCGGGGGGGTGCCCGTCAAGCGCGCAAGTTCACCGATCCTCATCCGGTTCTCCGTGCGCAACGATGGGGAACGCCGCCGTTGCGCATAGCCCTTATCCCGGCGACCGGGCGGATGGTTGCCCGGTGGCGCCCGATTGCACCGTGTGCTCAGTCCAGCCGCCACCCAGCGCCTTGTAGAGGTGGATGAGGTTGTTCAGCCGCGTCAGGCGCGTGCGCACCAGGGTCTGCTGCGCACCGTACTGTGTGCGTTGCGCATCGAGCAAGGTGAGGTTGTCGTCCACGCCTTCCTGGAAGCGTTGCTCGGCTAGTTGGTAGGCTTTCTGGCTAGCCGCTACCAGGAGCTGCTCCGAGCGGATCTGCTCATCAAGCGTGCGCTTGCCCGCCAAGCCGTCAGCCACCTCAGCAAAGGCCGCCTGGATAGACTTCTCGTAGTTGGCGATTTCGATCCTCTTTTGTACCTGTGCCACGTCCAGATTGGCTCGCAACGCGCCGCCGCGGAAGATGGGCAGCGTGATCTGCGGCAGGAAGCTCCAGGCCCGCGAGCCCGAATCGAACAGGCCGTCCAGCGAAGCGCTGGCCGTGCCCGCCGAGCCCGTGAGGCTAATCGTCGGGAAGAACGCGGCCCGCGCCGCGCCGATGTTGGCGTTGGCGCCGATCAGCATCTGCTCGGCGGCGCGGATGTCCGGCCGACGCGCGAGCAGTTCGGACGGCAGGCCGCTCGGCAGGTCGGTCGGCACGATGTCGTCCGGCAGCGCCACGGCCTCGTCAAGCTGCCGGGACAGCTCCGGCGTCAGCGGCTGGCCCAGCAGCAGCACCAGCGCGTTGCGGTCCTTGGCCGCCTGCCGCGTGTAGGCGGCGCGGTTGGCCTCGGCGGTGCGCAGCGCGATCTCCGCGCGGCGCAGGTCGAGCTGCGTGGAATTTCCCGCTTCCACCAGTTGGGTGGTCAGGTCATAGGAGCGCTTCTGTGTGGCGAGGGTGTCGCTCGTCAGGCGCAGCAGTTCCTGGTCGGCGCGCAGCGTGAGGTAGGCGCTGGCCACCTCGGACACCAGGCTCATCTGCGTGGCGATGCGGGTCTCGTCGAGGGCCAGGTAGGACGCCAGCGCCCGGTCGTTGAGGCTGCGGATGCGGCCCCACAGGTCCAGCTCCCAGGCGGCCGTCACCCCGGCCACGTCGTAGCGCCGGAGCACGTCGCTTTGCCCCGTGGTACTGAGGTCGGCCGGTACGCGCTCTGACGCGCCGCGGGCGGAAACGCCCAGGTTCGGCAGCATCTCGGCACGCTGGATACGGTACAGCGCCTGAGCCGCCTCCACGTTGAGCGCGGCTTTGTGCATGTCGCGGTTGTTCTCCAGCGAAATGCCGATCAACTGCTGCAGCAGCGGGTCGCGGAAGAAGTCCCGCCAACCGATCTCGGCCGTGATCGCGTCGTCGGGCGTCGCGGCCGCCAGTTCCACATAGGCCGCGCCCGAGGGATAGGCCGTGTCGATCGGCGCTGCGGGCCGGTCATACTTCGGTGCCATGGAGCAGCCAGCCAGCGCCGCCGCGAGGGCGAGCGGCGCCAGCGTCCTGGCGGGTCGTGTGAATGCGAAAGATGTTTTCATGTCGTATGTCCTCCTGGCCGTCATGCGTGCTGGTCGGTCATGCCGCCACGGGCATGGCGCGCTTCGCGGCGCAGCGCCAGCTTGCGCACCACAACGTAGAACACCGGCGTCAGCACCAGGCCGAATACCGTCACGCCCAGCATGCCGGCGAACACCGCGATGCCCATGGCGTGGCGCATCTCGGCGCCCGCACCGCTGGCCAGCACCAGCGGCACCACGCCAGCGATGAAGGCGAACGACGTCATCAAGATCGGGCGCAGCCGCAAGCGCGCGGCTTCGAGCACGGCTGCCAGCGGATCGGCCCCTTCGCTTTCCTTCGCGCGGGCGAACTCCACGATCAGGATCGCGTTCTTGGCAGCCAGGCCGACCAGCACCACGAAACCGATCTGCGTGAAGATGTTGTTGTCGCCCCCAGAGAGCCAGACGCCGGCGATCGCCGAGAGCAGCGCCATGGGTGCAATCAGCAGCACAGCGAACGGCAGCGACCAACTGTTGTACTGGGCCGCCAGGAACAGGAAGGCGAGCAGCACCGCCAGCGCGAAGATGTAGATCGCCGTGTTGCCAACCCGTTTTTCCTGGAAAGTCAGGTCCGTCCATTCGTAGGTCATACCGTCCGGCAGCGATTCGCTCACGATCTTCTCAATCGCGGCGGTGGCCTGGCCGGACGAGTAGCCCGGCGCTGGCCCGCCGCTGATGTCGGCCGAGGGAAAGCCGTTGTAATGCATCACCCGGTCGGGGCCGGAACTGCGCTCGATGGTCGCGATCGCGCTCAGCGGGATCATGTCGCCCGCTGCATTGCGCACCTTGAGCATGCCTATGTCCTCAGCCTGCATGCGGAACTGCGCATCGGCCTGGGCCATGACCCGGTAGGTGCGACCGAAGCGGTTGAAGTCGTTGACGTAGAGCGAGCCAAGGTTGACCTGCAGGGTGTCGAACACCTCGGTCAGCGATACGCCCTGCGACTTGGCCTTCACCCGGTCGATGTCCACCTGCAACTGCGGCGCATTGGTCTGGAAGCTGGCGAGCATGTTCGCCAGCTCGGGCGCCTGCATGGCCTTGCCCATGATCTGGCCCTGTGCCTGCGCAAGCGCCTCGGGACCCAGGCCCGCCCGGTCCTCGATCTGCAGCTTGAAGCCGCCCATCGAACCCAGGCCCGGCACCGGCGGCGGCGGGAAGATGCCAACGAAGCCGTCCGGGATCTGGCTGAACTTGCCCATGAGCTTGCCCTGGATGGCGAAGGCCGACAGCGACGGGTCCTTGCGCTCATCGAAGGGCTTGAGCATGGCGAACATCAGCGCGGTGTTCGGCTGGTTCACCGGTCCATTGACCGACAGGCCCGGGAAGGCCACCACGCTCTCGACGCCCGGCTCAGCCAGTGCGATCTTGGTCATCTCCTTGACGACCGCCTCGGTGCGATCCAGCGAGGCGCCGGTCGGAAGCTGGGCGATGCCCACGAGATAGTACTTGTCCTGGGCCGGCACGAAGCCCGCAGGCACCTTGTGGAAGCCCAGCCAGGTCAGGCCCAGGAAGCCGACGTAGAGCAGCAGCACGATGGCGCTGCCGCGCACCGCGCGGCGCACGCCCCCGACGTAGGAATTCGAGGCGCGATCGAAGAAGCGGTTGAAGCGGCGGAAGAAGCCGCCGAACACGCCGTCGATGATGCGCGTGAGACGATCGGGCTTGGCCGCGCCGTGGTGCGGCTTGAGCAGGATGGCGGCCAGCGCTGGCGACAGCGTAAGCGAGTTGATCGCCGACAGGATGGTCGAGAACGCGATGGTCAGCGCGAACTGGCGATAGAACTCGCCCTGCAGCCCCGACAGGAACGCCGAGGGGATGAAGACCGCTGCCAGCACCGAGGTGATGGCCAGGATCGGGCCAGTCACTTCATCCATCGCCTTGCGCGCCGCATCCTTGGGCGATTCGCCCAGCGCCATGTGGCGCTCCACGTTCTCCACCACCACGATGGCGTCATCCACCACGATGCCGATGGAGAGCACGAGGCCAAACAGCGACAGCGTGTTCAGCGAGAAGCCGAACATGTGCATCACCGCGAACGTGCCGACCAGCGAGACCGGCACGGCGATCAGTGGAATGATCGACGCGCGCCAAGATTGCAGGAACAGCACCACCACGATCACCACCAGGAGGATGGCCTCCAGCAGCGTGACGGCGACGGACTGGAGCGAGGCGCGCACGAAGACTGTGGGGTCGTAGGCGATCTTGTACTCGATGCCTTCGGGGAACTTGGCCTGCAGCCGCTCCATCGTCGCGCGCACCGCGCTGGACGTGTCCAGGGCATTGGAGCCGGGCGTCATCAGGATTTGCAGGCCGACCGCGTTCTCGCCGTCGAGCTGGCCGCGCATGGTGTAGTTGTCCGAGCCCAGTTCCAGGCGTGCGACGTCGCGCAGGCGGGTCACCTGGCCGTTGGCGCCGGCCTTGATCACGATGTCGCCGAACTGCTCTTCGGTGGTCAGGCGCCCCAGCGCATTGACGCTGACCTGGAAGGCGGCCGACGCATTCGGCTGCTGGCCGATCGAGCCGGCTGCGACCTGCACGTTCTGCTCGCGGATGGCGGCGACCACATCGCTGGCGGTCATGCCCCGCGATGCGACCTTCTCGGGGTCGAGCCAGACGCGCATTGCGTACTCGCCTTCACCGCCGATGATCACGTTGGCGATGCCCGGCAGGCGCGCCAGTTCGTCGCGCACGTTGAGCATCGCGTAGTTGGACACGTACAGCGGGTCGTAGCGGTCCCCCGGCGAGAGCATATGCACCACCATGAGAATATCGGGCGCGGTCTTGTCGGTGACCACGCCGATGCGCTGGACCTCGGGCGGCAACCGGGGCAGCGCGCGTGAGACGCGGTTCTGCACCTGGATCTGCGCGACGTCGGGGTCGATGTGCTGCTCGAACGAGATGGTCAGCACCATCCGCCCGTCCGTGGACATCTGGGACTGCATGTACATCATGCCTTCCACGCCGTTGACCGCCTGCTCCAGCGGCGATGCCACGGTGTCGGCGATCACCTGCGGGTTGGCGCCGGGATAGCTGGCGGTGACCTGCACCGTCGGCGGCGTGACCTGGGGGTACTCGCTCAGGGGGAGCTGGAAATAGCTGATCGCGCCCGCGATCAGCATCAGCACCGACAGGACGATGGCGAAGATCGGCCGGTTGATGAAGAAGCGGGGGAAATTCATTTGCGGGCCTCCGCCGAGCCGGCCGCGCCGTCAGCCTTGGCGGGGTCCGCGCCACCGGCCTTGGCAGGCGCCGCAGCGGGAGCCGGAGCGTTTGCCGCAGCCTTGGTCGAGATCGGAAGAGCGATT
>NZ_DKJF01000106.1:0-13061 GCF_002454615.1 Pseudomonas sp. UBA6699 | reverse complement strand
CCCTAAGGCGATCCCTGTGTGTGGCTTGCCGGCGATAGGGCCAAAGCAGGCTGACCTTAATGGGTGGTCAGGCCCGCAGCCCCCATGAACAAGCGCATCACCCAGGCCGCCACACCCAGTGCGGCTACGCTCAACGCCCAGATCAGCACCAGCCAACCCAGCCGCTGCCACAACGGTTTCTTTTCTTCCAGGCCATGCTTGCCAGTCATCATGCGGGCCTCCTAGTGGTAGCCGTCGTCATGGGTCACCTTGCCGCGGAACACGTAGTAGCTCCAGAAGGTATACCCGAGAATGAACGGCAGGATGAACAGGGTGCCAACCAGCATGAAGCCCTGGCTTTGTGCTGGCGCTGCGGCATCCCAGATCGAGATCGACGGCGGGATGATGTTCGGCCACAGGCTGATGCCCAAGCCGCTGTAGCCAAGGAATATCAGCACCAGCGTCAGCAGGAACGGCGTGTAGTGCGCGTTGCGGGCCACGGCCTTGAGCAAGCCATAGAACGTTACCAGCACCAGCAACGGCACCGGCATGAACCACAGCAGGTTAGGCATGCTGAACCAGCGGTCGGCGATCTGCGGGTAGGCAATCGGCGTCCACAGGCTGACGATACCGATCACCACCAGCAGCACCAGCGCCAAGGGCCGGGCGATTTCGTGCATTTTCTGCTGCAGCGGACCTTCGGTCTTCATGATCAACCAGGTGCAACCCAGCAGCGTGTAGGCCACGATCAGCCCCACCCCGCAGAACAGGCTGAACGGGGTCAACCAGTCGAGGGTGCCCCCGGCAAAATGCCGGTCGACCACCTTGAACCCTTCCAGGAACGCGCCCAGCGCCACCCCCTGGAAGAAGGTGGCGATCAGCGAACCCCAGATGAATGCCTTGTCCCAGATGTGCCGCTTGCGGGCGGTGGCCTTGAAGCGGAATTCAAAGGCCACCCCCCGGAAGATCAAGCCGATCAGCATCAGGATCAATGGCAAGTACAACGCTTCGAGCACCACCGAGTAGGCCATCGGGAAGGCCCCGAACAGCCCCGCCCCCCCGAGCACCAGCCAGGTTTCGTTGCCGTCCCACACCGGGGCGACGGTGTTCATCATCACATCACGGTCATGCTCGCCCTTCACGAACGGGAAAAGCATGCCGATGCCCAGGTCGAAACCATCCATCACTACGTACATCATCACGCCGAAGATGATGATCACCGCCCAGATCAGCGGAAGGTCGATACCCATGGCTCAGTTCCCCTTGTTCAGGCTGGCGGTGTTGGCCTCGTGGCCATCATCGGCGGCGGACAGCGGCCGCGCCGGGGTGCGTTTGGTGCCGGGGCCACCTGGTTTGATTTCATCACCCTCACCGGTCTGCGGGCCCTTGCGCACCAGGCGCAGCATGTAGCCAAGGCCGGTGCCGAACAGGGCGAAATACACCACCACGAACGCCACCAGGGTAAAGCCAAGCTGCGCATAGCTGTGGTTGGACACCCCGTCTGCGGTGCGCAGCAGGCCATACACCACCCAGGGCTGGCGGCCAATTTCAGTGGTGAACCAGCCGGCCAGCAGCGCCACCAGGCCGGAGGGCCCCATCCACACTGCCATGTGCAGGAACGGCCGCGAGGTGTACAGCGTGCCCCGCTTGCGTAGCCAGAGGCTCCACAGGCCAACGAAGATCATCAGCAGGCCCAGGCCGACCATGATGCGGAACGACCAGAACACGATGGTCGAGTTGGGCCGGTCTTCTGGCGGGAAGTCCTTCATCGCCGGCACCTGCTTGTCCAGGCTGTGGGTCAGGATCAGGCTGCCAAGCGCCGGGATCTCAAGCTTGAAGCGGGTGGTTTCGGCCTGCATGTCAGGAATGCCGAAAAGGATCAGCGGCGTCGGCTCACCGGGCACGTTCTCCCAGTGGCCTTCGATCGCGGCGATCTTCACCGGTTGGTGCTTGAGCGTGTTGAGGCCGTGGAAGTCGCCGATCACCGCCTGGATCGGCGCGACGATCAGTGCCATCCACATGGCCATCGACAGCATCTTGCGCACCGCCGGGTTGTCCCGCCCGCGCAGCAGGTGCCAGGCCGCCGAGGCGCCGACGAAGAACGCGGTGGACACGAACGCGGCCGTGGCCATGTGCATCAGGCGGTACGGGAACGAGGGGTTGAACACCACGGCCAGCCAGTCTACCGGCACTACCCGGCCATCGATGATCTCGTGGCCTTGCGGGGTTTGCATCCAGCTGTTGGAGGCCAGGATCCAGAACGTGGACACCAGCGTACCCAGTGCCACCATCAGCGTGGAGAAGAAGTGCAGCCCTCTGCCCACACGATTCCAGCCGAACAGCATGACCCCGAGGAAACCGGCTTCGAGGAAGAAGGCGGTGAGCACCTCGTAGGTGAGCAGTGGGCCGGTAACCGCGCCGGCGAAGTCGGAGAAGCGGCTCCAGTTGGTACCGAACTGGTAAGCCATGACCAACCCCGAGACCACCCCCATGCCGAAGTTCACCGCGAAGATCTTCGACCAGAAATGGTAGAGGTCGCGGTAGACCTGGTTGTGGGTGCGCAACCACAAGCCTTCGAGCACCGCCAGGTAGCTGGCCAGGCCAATGGTAATGGCCGGGAACAGGATGTGGAACGACACGGTAAAGGCGAACTGCATTCGGGCGAGCTCTAAGGCTTCTATTCCGAACATGGTGCTTCCTCTTCAGATAATCCGGCGTACGGGCTCGTGGCACCGTCGCCCACTGCCCCCACTGGGTCGAGTACGGCGCGTTGGAATTGTTCTGTTCGATCGCAGGGATTCCGGCCCACTGGGCCCATTCGTTAGTTCTGGAACGATTGATCCAGATCAACGACTGCTAGGAAGCATAGTCCTGAATGCACGGTTGGGCCGTGCGGTGAATTGCCGCGTGACCGGTTGCCCCACCGGCTTTCATGACGCGCGAAAAAGTGCTGGCCTGGGCAAACAGTAACTGTTTGTTACAAACAGATGATACGCTGCGCCCCCCTCCACTGCGCCGAGGCCCCAGGGTACCGATGTCCGATTCCGCACCGCAGTTGTTGCGCCAGCACCGCCCGTTTCTGGCCTTCTGGCTGGCCCGTGTATTCACCGCCAGTGGCTTCCAGATGCTCACCGTGGCCATTGGCTGGCACCTCTACCAATTGACCGGCAATGTCCTGGACCTGGGCCTGGTAGGCCTGGTCGAGTTCGCCCCTCGGGTGCTGTTCATGCTGCACACCGGGCATGTCGCCGACCGCTATGACAGGCGCAAGGTCGCAGCGCTGTGCCAGAGCCTGCAGGGGCTGATTGCCCTGGCGCTGGCCGTGGGCAGCGCCACCGACAACGTTACCCGGGAACTGATTTTTGCCCTGGCCTTCCTGCTGGGCGCCACGCGCTCGTTCGAAATGCCAGCCACCCAGGCGCTGCTACCCAACGTGGTACCGCCAGGGCTGTTCCCACGGGCGGTGGCCGCTTCGGCCTCGGCCACCCAGTCGGCGACCATCGTCGCCCCGGCGGTGGGCGGTTTTCTGTACGCATTTGGCAGCATCTGGGTGTATGGCCCGACGGTGGCCCTCTACGCCATCGCCTGCATCCTGACCCTGAGCCTGCAGGCACGCGGCCAGGTTACCCAGCGTGGGCGTGCGAGCATCGAGTCGCTGCTGGCAGGGATCCGCTTCATTCGTAGCCGCCCGGACATTCTTGGGGCCATTTCGCTGGACCTGTTCGCTGTGCTGCTGGGCGGTGCCACGGCGCTGCTGCCGGTGTTCGCCAAGGACATCCTGCTCACTGGCCCGCTGGGCCTGGGCCTGTTGCGCTCGGCGCCAGCGGTGGGGGCGTTGCTGATGTCACTGTGGCTCGCGCGTTTTCCATTCGAGCGCAATGTCGGGCGGACCATGTTCACCGCAGTGGGTATTTTTGGCGTGGCTACCATTGCCTTCGGCCTGTCCACCTCGTTCTGGTTTTCGCTGGCGGTGCTGGTGGTACTGGGCGCGGCAGACATGATCAGCATGGTCATCCGCAGTTCGTTCGTGCAACTGGAAACCCCCGATGAGATGCGCGGGCGGGTGAGCGCGGTGAACGGGCTGTTCATTGGTGCCTCAAATCAGCTCGGCGAGTTCGAGTCGGGGGTGACGGCGCACTGGTTTGGCACAGTGCCGGCAGTGGTGATGGGTGGGGTGGGCACGTTGCTGGTGACCGGGGTATGGATAAAACTGTTCCCTACACTGGCCCAGCGGGATCGGTTGCACAGCGGTTGATGGGTTGCCGGCCACAGGGCCAATACAGGCTACAGCGAACCCATTCCCCAACGGCCATAGGCCACCGCCGAGCATGCTGGTATGATGCGCGGCTTTTTTCCGCCCCACACAAAACCACGGCAAGCGGTACGGTCTGTGCTTTGCTGTTGGGGTCGATATATTCGTGGCGCCGGGCGCCTTGGGAGCGGGAATGCTGGAAAGGCTGTTTCAACTAAAAGCACACAACACCAACGTGCGCACCGAGATTCTTGCGGGCGTCACCACCTTCCTGGCCATGGCCTACATTCTGTTCGTCAACCCGAGCATCCTCGGCGAGACCGGCATGGACAAGGGGGCGATCTTTGTCGCCACCTGCCTGGCAGCCGCCATCGGCTCCACCACCATGGGCCTGATCGCCAACTACCCGATCGCCCTGGCCCCAGGCATGGGCCTGAACGCGTTCTTCACCTACACCGTGGTGCTGCACATGGGCCACACCTGGCAGGTGGCACTGGGTGCAGTGTTCCTGTCGGCGGTGATGTTCTTCCTGCTGTCGATCTTCCGTATCCGTGAATGGATCGTGAACAGCATCCCACTGCCGCTACGCTCGGCAATTGCTGCCGGTATCGGCCTGTTCCTGGCGCTGATCGCCCTGCATAATGCCGGCATCGTCGTCGATAACCCGGCAACTCTGGTGGGCTTGGGTGACCTCAAGCAACCGGCCCCGATTCTCGCCACGCTGGGCTTCTTCCTGATTGTCGGCCTGGAAGCACTGAAAGTGCGCGGCGCCGTGCTGATCGGCATCCTGGCGGTGACCGTCGCGGCGATCGTGATGGGCGTGACGCCGTTCGGCGGCATCGTATCCATGCCGCCATCGCTGGCCCCGACCTTCCTGCAGCTGGATATCGCCGGCGCGCTGGATGTGGGCCTGGTAAGCGTGATCTTCGCCTTCCTGTTCGTCGATCTGTTCGACAACTCCGGCACCCTGATCGGCGTGGCCAAGCGCGCCGGGCTGATGGGCAAGGACGGCCACATGCCGAAAATGGGCCGTGCGCTGATCGCTGACAGCACCGCGGCCATGGCCGGTTCGCTGCTGGGCACCTCGACCACCACCAGCTACATCGAATCCGCTGCCGGCGTCAGCGCCGGTGGCCGTACCGGCCTGACGGCCATCGTGGTCGCCGTACTGTTCCTGCTGGCGCTGTTCTTCGCACCGTTGGCCGGCAGCGTGCCGGCCTTCGCCACGGCCCCGGCGCTGCTGTTCGTTGCGGTGCTGATGGCCTCGGGCCTGGCGGAGATAAACTGGGACGACGTGACCGAAGCCGCACCGGTGGTGGTGACTGCCCTGGCCATGCCGCTGACCTACTCGATTGCCAACGGTATTGCCTTCGGCTTCATCGCCTGGACTGCAGTCAAGCTGATTTCCGGCCGCTACCGCGACCTGAACCCGGCGCTGGTGATCCTTTCCATCCTGTTCGTCATCAAGCTGGGCTGGTTCAACGCATGAGTGCTGCTTTCGACCCCTCCTCCTACGCCACCCAGCTGGACGCCAAGGTCGCCCGGCTGCGCGAGCTGCTGGCACCGTTCGGCGCACCAGAGCCGGCTGTTTTCGACTCGCCACGCGAGCACTACCGCCTGCGCGCCGAGTTCCGCCTGTGGCGCGAGGATGGCCAGCGCCACTACGCCATGTTCGCCCCGGGCGAGAAGCACAAGGCGATCCTGATCGACGACTTCCCGATTGCCAGCCTGCGCATCAACGAACTCATGCCGCGCCTGAAGGCAGCCTGGCAGGCCAGCGAAGCACTGGGCAACCGCCTGTTCCAGGTGGAGTTCCTTACCACCCTGGCTGGCAACGCCATGATTACCCTGTGCTACCACCGCCCGTTGGATGAGGCCTGGGAAGTGGCTGCACGGCAGCTGTCCGAGGCGCTGGGCGTGAGCGTGATTGGCCGCTCCAAAGGCAAGCGCCTGGTGATCGGCCGCGACTACGCGGTGGAAAAACTCGACGTGGCTCGCCGTGTGTTCAGCTATCGCCAGCCAGAAGGCGCGTTCACCCAGCCTAACGGTGCCGTGAACCAGAAGATGCTGAGCTGGGCGTTCGAGGCAATGGGCGAGCGTGAGGACGACCTGCTGGAGCTGTATTGCGGCAACGGCAATTTCACCCTGCCACTGGCCACCCGCGTGCGCCAGGTGCTGGCCACCGAGATCAGCAAGACGTCGGTCAATGCCGCGTTGAGCAACCTCGACGAAAACGCTGTGGATAACGTGCGGCTGGTGCGCTTGTCGGCTGAAGAGCTGACCCAGGCGCTGAACGAGGTGCGGCCGTTCCGCCGGCTGGAAGGCATTGACCTGAAAGCCTATGACTTCGGTACGGTGTTCGTCGACCCGCCGCGTGCGGGTATGGACCCGGATACCTGCGAGCTGACCCGGCGTTTCGAGCGGATCCTGTACATCTCGTGCAACCCGGAAACGCTGGCGCAGAACATCGCTCAGCTGCAAGATACCCACCGTATCGAACGCTGCGCGCTGTTCGATCAATTCCCGTACACGCACCATATGGAAAGCGGCGTGCTGCTGGTCCGGCGCTGATCCGCGCTGCACTGGGGCCTGGCTGGCCCCAGCGCAGCTTGCCAGGAGAGTGATGCCGATGGACCAGTTCAGTGCCATGCAGTCTTTCCGCCGGGTGGTCGATCTCGGCAGTTTCAGCGCCGCTGCCAGTCAGGCGGGGGTCTCGCATACCGTCCTGTCACGCCAGGTAAAGCAGCTTGAACGCCACCTCGGCGCGCAATTGCTCACCCGAACCACGCGCCGCTTGCACCTCACCGAAGCCGGCGCATTGTTCTATCGCCATTGCGTGCAGATTCTCGAACAGATGCAGGCGATGAGCCTGGAATTGTCGGAGCATCAGCAACAGCCCACTGGCACCTTGCGCCTGGGCGTGGCCACAGCCTTTGGTGAACTGGAGCTGGGTCGCTGGCTACCGGATTTCGTCGAGCGCCATCCCCTGTTGCAGATCGAGCTGCACTGCAGCGACCGCTTCGTCGACCTTCTCGAGGCGGAAATTGATGTGTGCTTGCGGGTCACCGACCAGTTACCGAACTCCAGCCTGGTGGCGCGCCGGCTGACGGGCAGCGAGGTGTTGCTGGTATCAGCCCCGGGTTATCTGCAGCGACACGGCACACCGGCTACGCCCGACGAACTCACTGGCCACCCCCTGCTCGGCTATAGCCAGCTACCGCACCCACAGCGCCTGCAAATGACCAACACCCAAGGCGAACAGCGCGACATACTCATGCCCCGACGCCTGAGTGCTAATTCCCCGATGGCCCTGCGCGCTGCCGCCATAGGCGCCCTAGGCATCGCCAGCTTCGACCGCTTCATCGTCCACGATGCCCTGCAGAACGGGCGGCTGGTACCGGTGCTGGAAGGCTGGAAACTGCCAGCGCGCACGCTTTACGCGGTTTATCCACAGAGCCGCTACCTGCCGCCCAAGGTGCGCGCGTTGCTGGATTACGTACAGGCGTACTATTCACAAGCGAGGTGGGAATATTGATTTGTGCGTGATTGACACAAGTCATGGCTGGTTCTGCCCGTATTTGTGCCCTGAACGGTGAGTTAGCCTTTCGTTGACCATCACTCAACAAAGGTACTCCAGCATGAAAGCAGTGCAGGCATTCATCGCAGCGTTGGCACTCGGCACCTTGGCAGTTGGCGCCAACGCGGCACAACCAGTCGTTTCAGTCACCGACCACACGGCCTTGAACTGGCAGGACGTGCCCAATACCAATGGCGCTGTCAGCTTCGCCAACGTTGAAGGCGATATCTTCGGCAAGGGGCCCTACTCGGCCTATGTGAAATTCAGCAAAGGCACCGACAACGGCCTGCACCAGCACAGTCAGGCACTGCCGACGGTCGTGCTGAAGGGGACTTTCTATGCGGTGATCGACGGCAAGCGCATCGAGTATCCCGCAGGCGCCTATTACAATCTGCCGGCCGGGTTGATACATGAAAGTGGCTGCACGGCGGCTGCCGATTGCCTGCTGTTTCAGCATCAGGCGGGTGCGTTCGACCTCAAACCCGTTGCAGGCTGAGGCATCGGGGCCGCTTGGCGGCCCCGACGTCTACATCAAAAGTCGAAGAACACCGTCTCGCCTTCCCCCTGAATACGGATATCAAAGCGATACGCCGTTTTCCCGTCCACTTCACAGCGCTTGGCAATCAGCGTCTCGCGGCGCTGCGGCTGCTCGATCAGGTTGAGCACCGGGCACTTGGCATTGAGCGGCGCTTCATCATCGAAATACAGGCGCGTGTGCAGGTGGATGTTGATGCCACGGGCAAACAGGCTGATGTTGATGTGCGGCGCCATCGGTACGCCAGCGGCATTGTTCACCACGCCGGGCTTGACCGTGTACAGCGTCCACTCACCGGCGTCGAAGGTGGTGGCGGTGCGGCCGAAGCTGTTGAACGCGTTTTCCAGGTTGTAGGCATCCTGATACTCGCCGTTGGCGTCGGCTTGCCACACTTCCAGGAACGAGTCGCGCACCAGGTGGCCGTTGCCGTCGTAGACATGGCCGATCAGCTGAATGTGCTCCCCCGGGGCGTCGGGCTTGGCCAGGCGGTTCCAGATTTCCTGGTCACGGGTAGGGTTGCCGGCCGCTTCCAGGGCCAGGCCGATGTGCACGTAGGGGCCGGCAGTCTGCGA
This sequence comes from Pseudomonas sp. UBA6699, assembly GCF_002454615.1. Classification (NCBI taxonomy): domain Bacteria; kingdom Pseudomonadati; phylum Pseudomonadota; class Gammaproteobacteria; order Pseudomonadales; family Pseudomonadaceae; genus Pseudomonas; species Pseudomonas sp. UBA6699. Next base: position 4,146 of record NZ_DKJF01000106.1, on the reverse strand, counting down.
AGGGGTTTCCGGCAGCAGTTCGATTGGCATGGCGGGGTCCTCAGCAGTTTTCGAAGTGGGTCTTGCGCTGGCCGCGCAGCACGATGTCGAAGCGGTAGGCCAGGCAGTCCATCGGGTTGGCGTTGCTCATGTCGAGCTTGGCAATCAACTGCTGCACGGCTTGCGGGTTGGCGATCGACTTGACGATCGGGCACATCGGGATCAGCGGGTCGCCTTCGAAATACAGCTGGGTGATCAGCTTGGTGGCGATCGACGGGCCGCTGATGGCGAAGTGGATGTGCGCCGGGCGCCAGTCGTTCGGGCCGTTGCGCCACGGGTACGGGCCCGGCTTGATGGTGCGGAAGCTGTAGTAGCCGTCACGGTCGGTCAGGCAGCGGCCGACACCGCCGAAGTTGGGGTCCAGCGGTGCCAGGTAGCGGTCGTTCTTGTGGCGGTAGCGGCCACCGGCGTTGGCTTGCCACATTTCCACCAGGGTATTGGGCACAGGCTTGCCGTACTGGTCCACAACGCGGCCGGCAACGATGATGCGCTCACCGATCGGCAGGCCGCCGTTATTGAAATTCAGCAGCAGGTCATGGTCATGGGCACCGAAGCCCAGGTGGGAAAAATCCGGGCCGGTGGTTTCGCTGATCGATTGCGGAATGCTGACCAGCGCCTGGCGCGGCGAGCGGGCAACGGAGGTCTTGTAGTCGGGGGTGAGGGCTTTGGGGTGCCAGTTGCGATCACGGATCACGAAGCGGCTGTTGTCCTGGGCGGGCATGCCGGTTTCCTCTCTTGGAATTATGGAGATGCACAGGCGGGCTTATTGAACCCTTCGCGGGCAAGCCCGCTCCTACATACAGTTTCCGGCATGTCGCGCGCGGTGAATATTGAAATGAGGCACTTCAAACATATCCATTTGGTTATGCATGACCACCTGGACCTAACACCCGCTGCTGTCGTGAACTAATCTTTCACTTCTTGTTTCACGCTCGGGAGAGCACTCATGGAATGGCGAAAAGGCCGACGCAGCGACAACGTGGTCGATGCCCGGGGCGAAGGTGGCGGTGGGGGCGGCATGCGCTTTGGCGGCGGCAAGGGCCTGGGCCTGGGGGCGATCCTGCTGATCGTCGGCATCGGCTGGTTGACCGGGCAGGACCCGCTGCAGATCCTCGGCCAGTTGGCCGGCCAGGTGGAGCAGCAGCAGACCCAGACCGCGCCAAGCGGTGCTGGCGCCAAGGCGCCACCGGCCAACGATGAACAGGCCCAGTTCGTGGCCTCGATCCTGGGCGATACCGAGGACACCTGGAAGGCATTGTTCGCCGAAGCAGGCAAACAGTACCGCGACCCGAAGCTGGTGCTGTTCAGTGGCCAGGTCAATTCGGCCTGCGGCGCTGCCTCTGCGGCCGTGGGGCCGTTCTATTGCCCGGCCGACCAGCGCGTGTACCTGGACATGTCGTTCTTCCGCGAAATGGAAACCCGTTTCGCCGCGGCTGGCGACTTTGCCCAGGCCTACGTCATCGCCCACGAAATTGGCCACCACGTACAGACCTTGCTGGGGGTTTCGGCCAAGGTCGACGCCGCCCGCCGCAGTGGTCAGCGCATGGAGGGCGACAATGGGTTGCTGGTACGCCAGGAACTGCAGGCGGACTGCCTGGCGGGTGTCTGGGCCTACCAGGCACAGAAGCGCCTGAACTGGCTGGAGCCGGGCGATGTAGAGGAGGCGCTGAACGCTGCCAACGCCATTGGCGATGACCGCCTGCAACAGCAAGGGCGCGGCCGTGTGGTGCCGGACTCATTTACCCATGGCACCTCGGCCCAGCGCGTACGCTGGTTCAAGACCGGGTTTGCCGAAGGTGAAGTGGACCGCTGCGACACCTTCAGTGCCCGTAGCCTCTGATACCTCGCCAACAGGCTGCTGCGTCACCGCTGGAACCCTGGGGCCGCTTCGCGGCCCTTTCCCACCGGTCCGGCGCACCGGCAAGGCCGCGCCTACAAAAACCCGCACGCTTTTTTTTGCTGAAAAAGCGTTTCAGCTTCCCGCAGCATTGCCGATAACCCCTGCATGAATCAGCGGGCATCCAGAACAATAACGCCTGGCGATCGAACATCAAAAGAGCGAAAACTATTTCTGGAGTGCGTGCATGAACAGCTGGTTTGCCAACATCAGCGTCAACCTCAAACTGGGCCTGGGCTTCGGCCTGGTGCTTGTCCTCACCGGCCTGCTGGCCCTGACTGGCTGGACCAGCCTGGGCAGCCTGATCGACCGTAGCAACTGGATGAGCGACATCGGCCAGTTGAACAAAGACCTGACCGACCTGCGCGTGGCCCGCCTGCAGTACATGATCGCCAATGGCGACGATGCCGCGGCCGCCAACACCCAGGCCAAGCTGAACGCCTTCAGCAAGCAGCAGGCCTACCTGGCCAGTACCTTCAAAAGCCCCGAGAACGTCAAGCTGCTGGGTGAGCTGGGGGAAACCATCAGCGCCTACAAGCTGTCGCTGAACAAGATGCGCCAAGGCTACGACGCCACGCGCGCAGCGCGTAGCACCATGGACAGCTCGGCCGCCGGCGCCGACCAGGCCATGGACCTGCTCAGCCAGGAAGTCATGGCCCGCCCGGAAGCCGACAGCGTGCGCCTGGCCCAGTACCAACTGATCAGCCAGGCGCGCCAGCAGTTGCTGCAGGTGCGCATCGACGTGCGCGGCTACATTGCCGACAACAGTGCCAGCAACGAGCAGGCCGCCCTGCGCCAGCTGGATGCAGCACTGGCCAATGTCGACAACCTCAAAGGCCAGATGCCGGGTGAAAGCACACGCCTGCAGCAGCTGGAAAGCGCGGTACGGGCCTACCGTGATGCCGTACGCCAGTTCCGCGATGCGGTCGCCAGCATCACCACCGCGCGTGCGGAAATGACCGTACAGGGTGCCGATATCGTCAAGCGCAGCGATGCGCTGTACCAGATCCAGCTGCAGCGTCGCGACGTCGAAAGCAGCCAGGCCCGCAGCCTGCAGGCCATCGCCACGCTGCTGGCGTTGCTGGTCGGCGTGCTGGGCGCGGTGTTGATCACCCGGCAGATCACCCGCCCGTTGCGCGAAACGCTGCTGGCGGTGGAAAAGATCGCCAGTGGCGACCTGACCCAGCAACTGCGCGTCACCCGCCGCGACGAATTGGGCGTGCTGCAGCAAGGCATCGCGCGCATGGGTACCACCTTGCGCGAGCTGATCAGCGGCATCCGCGACGGCGTGACCCAGATCGCCAGCGCTGCCGAAGAACTGTCGGCAGTGACCGAGCAGACCAGTGCCGGGGCCAATAGCCAGAAGGTCGAAACCGACCAGGTGGCCACCGCCATGCACGAAATGGCCGCCACCGTGCAAGAAGTGGCGCGCAATGCCGAACAGGCTTCGCACGCCGCCACCGGTGCCGACGAGCAAGCCCGCGCCGGCGACCGTGTGGTCGGTGAAGCGATCGGCCAGATCGAGCGCCTGGCCCAGGACATGCACCGCTCCACTGAAGCCATGAGCCTGCTGCAACAGGAAAGCCAGAAAATCGGCAGCGTGATGGACGTGATCAAGTCGGTGGCAGAACAGACCAACCTGCTGGCGCTGAACGCGGCGATCGAGGCGGCGCGGGCGGGTGAAGCCGGGCGCGGCTTCGCCGTGGTGGCCGATGAAGTCCGCGGCCTGGCGCAGCGTACGCAAAAGTCCACCGAAGAAATCGAAGAGCTCATTGCTGGCCTGCAGCAGGGTACCCAGCAAGTGGCCAGCGCCATGCAAGGCAGCCGCACCCTGACCGACAGCAGCGTGGAACTGGCGCGCAAGGCCGGGGCCTCGCTGGAGAGCATTACCAGCACGGTGTCGGGTATTCAGTCGATGAACCAGCAGATTGCCGCGGCCGCAGAGCAGCAGAGTGCGGTGGCCGAGGAGATCAGCCGCAGCATCCTCAATGTGCGCGATGTGTCTGAGCAGACGGCGGCGGCCAGCAATGAAACGGCAGCATCCAGCGTCGAACTGGCGCGCCTGGGTGGGCAGTTGCAGACGCTGGTCAGCCAGTTCCGCGTCTGACTGCAAGCCCTGGGGCCGCTGAGCGGCCCAGCGCCGGCAAGCCAGGCTGCCACAGCAACGGTGCAGGATCAGAAACAGCGCCGTACCTGTGGGAGATTCTATG
>NZ_DKJF01000087.1:17589-42407 GCF_002454615.1 Pseudomonas sp. UBA6699 | reverse complement strand
GCGCGGCATCGACAACGGCCAGGGCAGCTCGGCGAGTACCCACAGGCCTTGCTTGCGCGCCTCTTGGGCCAGGTCGAAACGCTGCGGCGCAGGCTGGCCGACGAACAACAGGGCACGGGCCTGTGCCAGCCGTGCGAGCAGGGCACGGCCGGCCCTGGTTGGCACGGCATGGTCGAGAATCAGCAGGTCTGGGCGGCGTTCGGCGCCAAGGCGGGCATCCAGTTCAGCGGTGGTCGCGCTGATGCGCACAGCGAACACGCCTTGCGCGTTGAGGGCCTGGTGCAGCAGGATCTGGTGCGATGGGCGTGCCTGATGAATCAACACGACGGTCTGGTGCATGAGCCGCTCCTGATGGGAGGACCGGCTAATTTAGGCGCTGGTGAATGCCGCCTGAATAGGATGATTCTGATTAAGCTGCGGGAACTGGCTATACCGCGTCAGCTGAAGCCAACGCGGTTGCCTGCAGGAGCGGCCTTGTATCGCGACGGGGCTGCGCAGCAGCCCCAGGCACACCCGTTACAATGGCTTGCCACGGTTGCCATGCTGGCTGACAAAGCCCTGTACCGCTTTCAGGTCATTGGCCAGCACCGTGCAACGCTCCTCACGGCTGAACAGGTCGCTGAGGTGCGCCGGCAGCTCGAGTGCCTTGCCCACACCGGCCTTTTCTACCGCTTCAGGGAACTTGACCGGGTGCGCGGTACCCAGCACAACCATCGGCGTGTCCAGGTTGCGGCGGCACTCACGGGCGGCCTTGACGCCGATCGCGGTGTGCGGGTCGAGGACCTCGCCAGTGGCAGCGAACACCTCGGCGATGGTCTCGCAGGTCTGCTCGTCGCTGACGGCCAACGAATCGAACAGCTTGCGGGCTTCGGTCCAGCGGTCCTGCTCGACGCTGAAGCCGCCACCCTGCTTGAAGTTGGCCATCAGTTCGGCAATTGCGCCACCGTTGCGGCCGTGCAGGTCGAACAGCAGGCGCTCGAAGTTGGACGACACCATGATGTCCATCGACGGCGACAAGGTGGCGTGCAGGGTTTCCTTGACGTACTGGTTGCCGCTCATGAAGCGGTGCAGGATGTCGTTGCGGTTGGTGGCCACGATCAGCTGGCTGACCGGCAGGCCCATGTTGCGCGCCAGGTAGCCGGCAAAAATGTCGCCAAAGTTGCCGGTCGGCACCGAGAACGCCACGGAACGCGACGGCCCACCCAACTGCAGGGCGGCATGGAAGTAGTAGACGATCTGGGCCATGATGCGCGCCCAGTTGATCGAGTTCACGGCCACCAGGCGGGTGCCCTTGAGGAACGACTGGTCGGCGAAGCTGGCCTTGACCATTTCCTGGCAATCGTCGAAGTTGCCTTCGATGGCGATGTTGTGGATGTTGTCACCAAAAATGGTGGTCATCTGCCGGCGCTGTACTTCCGACACGCGCTGGTGCGGGTGCAGGATGAAGATGTCGACGTTGTCGCAACGGCGGCAGCCTTCGATGGCCGCGGAGCCGGTGTCACCACTGGTGGCGCCGATGATCACCACGCGCTCGTTGCGCTTGGCCAGCACGTGGTCGAGCAGGCGCCCGAGCAGTTGCAAGGCAAAGTCCTTGAACGCCAGGGTCGGGCCGTGGAACAGCTCGAGTACCCATTCGTTGCTGTTCAGCTGGCGCAGCGGGGCCACCGCTGCGTGGGCGAACTCGCCGTAGGTTTCTTCGAGGATCTTCTTGAAGTCGGCGTCGGCGATGCTGCCTTCAACGAACGGGCGCATGACCCGGAAGGCCAGTTCGTGGTACGGCAGGCCGGCCCACGAAGCGATTTCTTCCTGAGTGAAACGTGGCAGGTTTTCCGGCACATACAGGCCGCCGTCACTGGCCAGGCCAGCCAGCAGCACGTCTTCGAAATTCAGGGCCGGTGCCTGGCCGCGGGTACTGATATAGCGCATGGGTGCAAACCTTTGATTTGAGCGGCAAGCTGCGAGCGGCAAGCTACAAGAAAAGCCGACTGGCCTTGCCCTTGCGCTCTGCATCTCGCTGTTCCCGCGAATTTACTCTGTTCGAAGCCTCAAAACTGCACTGCCTTCACTTGCACCTTGCAGCTTGAGGCTTGCCGCTTAATTGAGCTGCTCGACGCGAATGCGCACAACCTTGCCGACCACGTCCTGCAGGGCTTCCAGGGCGACGATGGCATCATTGATGCGCTGCTCGACCACGCCGTGGGTGACCAGGATCATCGGTACCAGGCCGTCCTGTTCCTCGGCTTCCTTCTGCATGATCGACTCGATGTTGATACCACGCTCGGAAAGGATGCTGGCCACCTGGGCCAGCACGCCTGGGTGATCCTTGGCCTGGATACGCAGGTAGTAGGCGCTCTCGCAGGCTTCGATCGGCAGGATCGGGTGGGCCGACAGCGAATCGGGCTGGAAGGCCAGGTGCGGTACGCGGTTTTCCGGGTCGGAGGTCATGGCACGGACCACGTCGACCAGGTCGCCAACCACCGACGAGGCGGTTGGCTCCATGCCGGCACCGGCACCGTAGTACAGGGTCGAACCGGCGGCGTCACCGTTGACCATCACGGCGTTCATCACGCCGTTGACGTTGGCGATCAGGCGGTCGGCGGGGATCAAGGTCGGGTGCACGCGCAACTCGATGCCTTCAGCAGTGCGCCGGGCCACGCCCAGGTGCTTGATGCGGTAGCCGAGGGCCTCGGCGTAGTTCACGTCAGCGGTGGTCAGCTGGGTGATGCCTTCGGTGTAGGCCTTGTCGAACTGCAGCGGAATGCCGAACGCGATGGAGGCGAGGATGGTCAGCTTGTGCGCAGCATCGATGCCTTCGACGTCGAAGGTAGGGTCGGCTTCGGCGTAGCCCAGCGCCTGGGCTTCGGCCAGCACATCGGGGAAGGCCCGGCCCTTCTCGCGCATTTCGGTGAGGATGAAGTTGCCGGTACCGTTGATGATGCCGGCCAGCCAGTTGATGCGGTTGGCTGACAGGCCTTCACGGATGGCCTTGATCACCGGAATGCCGCCGGCCACGGCCGCTTCGAAGGCGACGATCACGCCTTTTTCGCGGGCCTTGGCAAAGATTTCGTTGCCGTGCACGGCGATCAGCGCCTTGTTGGCGGTGACCACGTGCTTGCCGTTCTCGATGGCCTTGAGCACCAGGTCGCGGGCGATGGTGTAGCCGCCGATCAGCTCGATGACGATGTCGATCTCGGGGTTGCTCGCAACGTCGAACACATCAGCGGTAATGGGGGTACCGGTAATCTGGCAGTTCGGGTTCTGCGAACGCATGGCGATCTGTGCCACTTCAATACCGCGCCCGGCACGACGGGCAATCTCCTCGGCGTTGCGCTGAAGTACATTGAAGGTTCCGCCACCGACGGTCCCCAACCCACAGATGCCTACTTTGACCGGTTTCACTGTGAACTCCCCATTGAACGGCCGGCACCTTGCCGACCGTGAAACATGCCGTCACCCCATGACGACGGCGTACTGAATTGGATTACTTGGCCAGTGCCAGCTTGGCGACCTGTGGTGCCGGCTGGTAGCCCGGAATGACCTGGCCGCTTTCCAGCACGATGGCCGGCGTGCCGTTGACACCGATCGACTGGCCCAGCTGGAACTGCTTGCCGACCGGGTTGGCGCACTTGGCCGCCTTGATTTCCTCGCCTTCGACCATTTTGTCCATCGCCGCGCGGCGGTCGCTGGAGCACCACACCGCCTGCAACTGCTGGTCACCCGGCGAACCGAGGCCCTGGCGCGGGAAGGCGACATAGCGCACTTCGATACCGCGGCGGTTCAGTTCAGGCACTTCGGCGTGCAGCTTGTGGCAGTACGGGCAGGTGGTGTCGGTAAAGACGGTGATATGCGACTTGGTTTCGCCCTTGGCAGGATAAACCACCATCTCGGCGGCTGGAATGCCGTTGATGAGCTTGGCCACGCCTTGGCGTTCGGTTTTTTCGGTAAGGTTGACCGGCTTGCCGTTCTGGATCTGGAACAGATAACCCTGCATCACGAACTGGCCATCGGCGCTGGCGTAGAGCACCCGGCCGCCCTGCAGCTTGACTTCGTACAGGCCGTTCAGCGGGCTGCTGGCCACGCTTTCCACGGGTACTTCCAGCTCGAGGTTTTGCAGTGATTTACGGATGGCCTGCTCGGCACCGGCATTGCTGTCGGTTGCCGCGGCAAGCGCAAAGGTACTGGCCAGCGCCAACGCGGCGGCGGCGAAAAACTGGGTCACGCGCATGGGAACTCCTGAAGGCGGACAGGGACCGGAGGGCGCCACCGGCGAAAAAGAGCGGTGAGCGTGCGGCCCTTGGTGCAAACCGCCCAAGCCTACCACATCACGCTGCTGGTGAAGGGCCTGGCAAGGACCGGTCGGCGGAACATGAAAAACATTCATCCACGCGGGTGGTGCTGGGCGTGCAACTGTTGCAGGCGAGCCTTGGCCACATGGGTGTAGATCTGCGTGGTCGACAGGTCGCTGTGGCCCAGCAGCATCTGCACCACGCGCAGGTCGGCGCCATGGTTGAGCAAATGGGTGGCAAAGGCATGCCGCAGCGTATGCGGGGACAGCGGCTTGTCGATACCGGCCACGCGGGCATGGTGCTTGATGCGGTGCCAGAAGGTCTGGCGGGTCATCTGCTCGCCGCGAAGGCTGGGGAACAGTACATCACTGGGGCGACCATTGAGCAGATCGGAACGGCCACCGCGCAGGTAGCGCTCCAGCCATACCACGGCTTCTTCGCCCATGGGAACCAGGCGCTCTTTGCTGCCTTTGCCCATGACCCGCAGCACGCCCTGGCGCAGGTTGACCTGGTCGAGGGCCAGGCTGACCAGTTCGGTGACGCGCAGACCACAGGCGTACAGCACTTCGAGCATGGCGCGGTCACGCTGGCCGATGGCCTCGCCCAGGTCCGGGGCCTGCAGCAGGGCTTCGACGTCCGCTTCGGACAGCGACTTGGGTAAAGGCTTGCCCAGTTGCGGCATGTCGACCTGCAAGGTCGGGTCGATGGCCACCAGCTTTTCCCGCAACAGGTAACGGAAGAAGCCGCGCAGGCCGGAGATGAAACGTGCCGTGGAACGCGGCTTGTAGCCCTGCTCCAGGCGCCAGGCCAGGTGGTCGAGGATCAGGTCGCGGCCAGCGTCGGGCAGCGCCACGGAGCGCTCATGCAGCCAGCCGTTGAACAGGGCCAGGTCACTGCGGTAGGACACGCGGGTGTTGTCGGACAGGCCTTTCTCGAGCCACAGGGCGTCGAGGAACTGGTCGATCAGGGGGTGGTCTAGGGCGGGCATTCAGGGCTGCTGAGTGTTGGAGATGGGGCTAGTGTTTCACAGCAGCCTGGGGGTTGTCTGTACCGGCCTCTTCGCGGGCACGCCCGCTCCCACAGGGCCTGCACAGGCTTTGAATGCTTTGCATGGCTTGTAGAAGCGAGCGCGCAGGCGAAAGTGCCAGTGCAGAAGAACTCAGGCCTGGGGCAAAACCGGCACCGGGCGCTTGTCCTCGTCGATGGCGACAAAGCTGAACACCCCATGGATTGCACGCTCACGGCCGTCCAGGTACATGTTTTCTACGAACACATCCACTTGCACCTGCAAACTGGTGTTGCCGACCTTGATCACCGTGCCCACCAACTCGACGATCGAGCCCGCCGGGATCGGGTGCTTGAAGTCGATGCGGTCGGTGGACACGGTCACCAGCGGCAGGCGGCAGAAGCGCGTGGCAGCGATGAACGACACCTCGTCCATCCAGGCCAGCGCAGTACCGCCGAACAGGGTGTTGTGGTGGTTGGTGGTGTTGGGGAACACCGCCTTGGTCACGCGGGTAACCGACAGTTCGGTGCGGCGCTGAATTTCCTGGTCTCGGGTAGTCATCGCAATTCGATCTTCTGAAGGTTGAAAAAGCAAAAAAGCAGCCCGAAGGCTGCTTTTCTCTCGCTAGGCGGCCTCGGCCACCAGGCAAACTGTACTCAGGACAGTTTTTCCTTGATGCGAGCGGCTTTGCCGGACAGGTCGCGCAGGTAGTACAGCTTGGCTTTACGCACGTCACCACGACGTTTCACCGCCAGGCTGTCGATTTGCGGGCTGTAGGTCTGGAAGGTACGCTCTACGCCAACGCCGCTGGAGATCTTGCGCACGGTGAAGGCGCTGTTCAGACCGCGGTTACGCTTGGCGATAACGACGCCTTCGAACGCCTGCAGACGGGAACGCTCACCTTCCTTCACTTTAACCTGAACGACAACGGTGTCGCCTGGTGCGAAGGTCGGGATTTCCTTGCTCATCTGCTCGGCTTCGAGCTGCTGGATGATCTTGTTGGTCATGCTGTGCTCCTAAGATGGATACGCGATCCACCATCGATACGTTTAACTATCGTCCCGCTCGCGGAGATATTCCTCGAGCAGCTTCTTCTCTTCTCCAGAAAGCGAGCGACTTTCCAGAAGATCGGCGCGTCGTTCGAAGGTCCTACCAAGGGACTGCTTCATCCTCCAACGCCGGATGTGTGCATGGTTGCCACTTAGCAACACGTCGGGAACACGCTGATCCGCATACACCTCAGGCCGGGTGTAGTGCGGGCAATCAAGCAGACCGTCGGTAAAGGAATCCTCTTCCGCCGAGTCCACATGCCCTAAAGCTCCGGGCAGCAGCCGCGTAACCGCATCGATCAGTACCATGGCCGGCAGCTCGCCACCGGAAAGCACATAGTCACCAATCGACCACTCCTCATCGACATGAGCCTCGATAAAGCGCTCGTCGATGCCCTCATAACGACCGGCGATCAGGATCAACGACTCCTGTTCGGCCAGGCCTTTGACCGCTTGCTGAGTCAGCTTGCGGCCTTGTGGCGAAAGGTAGATCACCTTCGCCGCAGCTCCGGTTGCCTGCCTGGCGCTAACCAGTGCATCTTCCAGAGGCTTGATTTTCATCACCATGCCCGGACCACCGCCAAACGGCCGATCATCTACCGTGTGGTGACGATCTGTGGTGTAGTCCCGCGGGTTCCAGCAAGTCACCTGAAGCAACCCTTGTTTCACCGCGCGGCTGGTAATGCCGTACTCCGTGATGGCCGAGAACATCTCGGGGAACAACGTGATGACATCTACGCGAAGGTTACCCATCGTTTAGAAATCCGCGTCCCACTCAACCCGCATCGTGCCTGCTTCCAGGTCGATTGCCAGCACGCATTGCTCCGTATAGGGCAACAGCCGCTCGCGATCATCCAGGCTGCCCGCACAGGGCTTGACCACCATTACATCGTTCGCGCCAGTCTCCAACAGGTGATCGACCTTGCCGAACAGGTGTTCGTCCTGGTTGATGACCTTCAGACCCACCAACTGGTACCAGTAGTACTCGTCGGCAGCCAGGTTGGGCAAAAGGCTCCGCGCAATGCAGATTTCGTAACCGCTCAGAAGCCGGGCTTCATCACGATCATCGAGGCCTTTCAGTTTCACGACCAGGCCCTTTTGGGAGCCACGACCGCTGACCAGCTCGACCTGCTTTACCTTGCCTTCGTGCCGAAGCGTCCAGCGCGGATAATCCAACAGGTTTTCAATCGGATCGGTAAAGGAATACACCTTCACCTCGCCGCGAACGCCGTGAACCGAAAAAATCTTGCCAACGACGATGAGGTCGTCAGCCTTTTCTGGCGTCGCGTTCATACGTTTCAGGCAGCGGCCTTGGCAGCGTCCTTCAGCAGCTGAGCAACGCGCTCAGACGGCTGTGCGCCCTGGCTCAGCCAGTAGGTGACGCGCTCTTGGTTGACCGACAGCTTGACTTCGGCGCCCGATGCGATCGGGTTGAAGAAGCCAACGCGCTCAACGAAACGGCCGTCACGGGCGTTACGCGAGTTGGTCACGGTCAGGTGGTAGAATGGGCGCTTTTTCGAGCCGCCACGGGCCAGACGAATGGTTACCATGTGAACATCGTTCCTATAGTCGGTGTTGCAGTTTTTACTGCAAATCTGAATGCCAAATAGGCACACGGGTGCCCAAAAGGCCGCATATTCTCGGGGAATACACGGACATTTGCAAATGACTTTTTCGGCAAGGCACCGCCCCGCCGTCCAGATTTGCCGGTTGCGCCGCGAAATTCGCGGCCGTTGCCCCGCCGTGGCGGGGGTTCTGGGTGCCTGCCCGACGAAAGGCAGGCACTCGGAATACGTGTTACAGCTTGGGCATGCCGCCGCCCGGGAGCATACCGCCCAGGCCGCGCATCATCTTGGCCATGCCGCCCTTGGCAGAGAACTTCTTCATCATCTTCTGCATCTGCTTGTGCTGCTTGATCAGCCGGCCGATGTCCTGCACCTGGGTACCGGAACCCAGGGCGATACGGCGCTTGCGCGAACCGCTGATCAGGTCAGGGTCGCGGCGCTCGGCCGGGGTCATGGAGTTGATGATCGCTTCCATCTGCTTGAACTGCTTCTCGGCCGCGCCCTGGGCGTTGCCCATCTGCGACAGGTTGACCCCGCCGATGCTCGGCAGCTTGTCCATCAGGCCACCCAGGCCGCCCATGTTCTTCATTTGCTGCAGCTGGTCGCGGAAGTCTTCGAGGTCGAAGCCCTTGCCCTTCTTCAGCTTCTTGGCGAGCTTGTCGGCCTTGGCCTTGTCGATGGTCTGCTCGGCCTGCTCGATCAGGCTGAGCACATCGCCCATGCCCAGGATGCGCGAGGCCACGCGGTCGGGGTGGAACGGCTCGAGGGCCTCGGTTTTTTCACCCATACCGATGAACTTGATCGGCTTGCCGGTAATGGCACGCACCGACAGCGCAGCACCGCCACGGGCGTCACCGTCGACCTTGGTCAATACCACGCCGGTCAGCGGCAGCGCCTCGCCAAAGGCCTTGGCGGTGTTGGCGGCGTCCTGGCCGGTCATGGCGTCGACCACGAACAGGGTTTCGATCGGCTTGACCGCAGCGTGCAGCGCCTTGATCTCGGCCATCATGTCGGCATCGATGTGCAGGCGGCCGGCGGTGTCGACGATGACCACGTCGATGAACTTGAGCTTGGCTTCGCGGATGGCCGCTTCGGCAATGGCCACCGGCTTCTGGCTGATGTCGGACGGGAAGAAGGTGACACCGATGTCGTTGGCCAGGGTTTCCAGCTGCTTGATCGCCGCCGGGCGATAGACGTCGGCGGACACCACCATCACGCTCTTTTTCTTGCGCTCCTTGAGGAAGCGCGCCAGCTTGCCAGCGGTGGTGGTCTTGCCGGCGCCCTGCAAGCCGGCCATCAGTACCACGGCAGGCGGGGCGGCATTGAGCGCAAGGTCTTCGTTGGCCGCGCCCATGAGGCTTTCCAGCTCGGCCTGCACGATCTTGACGAACGCCTGGCCCGGAGTGAGGCTGCGCGACACTTCGGTGCCGACCGCACGATCCTTGACGCTGCTGACGAAATCCTTGACCACCGGCAGGGCGACGTCGGCCTCGAGCAGGGCCATGCGCACTTCGCGCAGCGTGTCCTTGATGTTGTCTTCAGTCAGCTTGGCCTTGCCGGTGACGTGGCGCAGCGTCTGTGACAGGCGGTCGGTCAGGTTTTCGAACATGGTGATCCTTTCAGGCCCAGTAAAAGCCGAGGTTTGTCAGGCGCCTGCAGGGAAAAACATACCCGCCAGGCACAGCAAGGCGGCGATTATAGCGAAGTGCGGCGGCGGCGCCCACCTTGGCTTCCGAGCGGCAAGCGGCAAGCGGCAAGCGGCAAGCTACAAGCTACAAGCTACAAGCTAAAAGCTAAAAGCTACAAGCAAGAGCCGATGCGCGGGATGGCTGCTTTTTCTTGAAGCTTGCCGCTTGAAGCTTGCCGCTTAAAGCCCCCGCTTCAGGCTTGCAGCTTCCAGCTTGCAGCTCACTATGCCAAACTCCGTCTCTTTAAGGCTCGCCAATCAGGACTTATGTTCTCCTCACCCAGCCTCATCCCCAACCTGATCGCCGCCGGCCTTTATATAGCAGCGGCCATCTACCAGGGCTCATACCTCGCCCAGGGCCGCAAGGCCGACAAGCGCCTGCTCGGCCTGCTCGGTGCCGTTGCGGTGCTGGCCCAGGCCGGCGCACTGTTCTTCCAGTTGATCACCCCACTGGGCCTGAGCCTGGACTTCTTCAGCGCAGCCAGCCTGATCGCCGTGGCAGTGATTGCCCTGACCCTGCTCGCCTGCCTGCGCATACCGGTGGAAAACCTGCTGGTGCTGCTGTTCCCGCTGGGCGCGGTAACGGCCTTGCTGGCGCAGTTCGCGCCACCCGGCACGGTGCCACTGATCGACGAGGAGCCGGGCATTCTTGCGCACATCCTGTTGTCGATCCTGGCCTATGGGCTGTTCACCATTGCCGTGTTCCAGTCGCTGCTGCTGCTGCTGCAGGACCGCCAGCTGAAGAACAAGCACCCGTCCGGGCTGATCCGCAACTTCCCGCCGCTGCAAACCATGGAAAGCCTGTTGTTCGGCTTCCTCTGGGCCGGCTGGTGCCTGCTGTCGCTGTCGCTGATCTCCGGCTGGCTGTTCCTCGAAAACCTGTTCGCCCAGCACCTGGTGCACAAAACCTTGCTGGCCTGCGTTGCCTGGGTCGTATTCAGCGTGCTGCTGTGGGGGCGAACCCGCCTGGGTTGGCGCGGCCACAAGGCCATTCGCTGGACGCTGGCCGGTTTCTGCCTGCTGATGCTGGCCTATTTCGGCAGCAAGCTGGTTCGCGAATTCATTCTGCATATCTGACGGCCACCCATGGACACCCTGCCGTACGCACCGCTACTGGTCACGCTGGCATTGGCGCTGCTCTGGGCAGCGCTGTTCACTGCTGTGGACGTTGCGCGCCTGCAACTGGCTGGCGCGCTACGCAGTGGCGATGATGGCCAGCCAGCGTTGCCCGCCCAGGCGCTGGTGCTGTGCGCCAGCCTCGGCAAACTGCTGGTCCTGGGCCTGGCGTGCCTGGTCGGGCAGCGCTACGACGGCGAACACGGTTTCTGGCTGGCCGGGCTGGCCGCTGCCGCGGCCTTGCTGGTGTTTGCCGAGTTCCTGCCGCGGCGCCTGGCGCGGCGCAACCCGCAAGCACTGGCCAGCCTGGGCGTAAGCCTGCTGAAAGCGCCGCTCACGCTGCTGCAGCCGTTCGCCTGCCTGCTCGACGGCTGCGCCAAACTGATCTTGCGCCCGTTCCGCGCGCAACCAGCGGCAGTGCCCCTGCACCCGCAGGAAGATGACGACCCGGATGAAGACGAGCGCCACGAAGCGCCCCGCCACGGCCTGCTCGACGGCCTGCAGGCGCTGGACAAGGTCACCGTCAACGACATCCTGGTGCCGCGCAGCGAAGTGGACGGCATCAACCTCGACGAGCCGATCGAGCGCATCATCGAACAGCTGATCGTCAGCCGCCACACCCGCCTGCCGGTGTACCACAACGACATCAACCAGGTGGAGGCGATCCTCAACACCAAGCTGATCAGCCATTTGCTGCCCAAGGCCGAGTTGACCCTGGAGGCGCTGCACGGGGCCTGCTACGAGCCGTATTTCGTGCCCGAAAGCACACCGCTGCAAATGCAACTGCTGAACTTCCACAAACAGCAACGGCGCCTGGGTGTGGTGGTGGACGAGTATGGCGAAGTGCTGGGTATCGTCACCCTGGAAGACATTCTCGAAGAAATCGTCGGCGAGTTCGAAGACGAACAGAGCCTGGAAAACCCGCACGTGCATCCGCAGCCCGATGGCACATTCGTCATCGATGGCACTGCCTCCCTGCGTGAAATCAACCGCAGCCTGGGCTGGCACCTGCCCTGCGACGGCGGGCCGAAAACCCTGAACGGCCTGGTGACCGAAGCACTGGAAAGCATTCCCGAAAGTGCCGTTTGCCTGAAGATCGGCCGCTATCGCCTGGAGATCCTCGAAACCGAGGACAATTGTGCCAGCAAGGTACTGGTGTGGACCCTGGCGCGCTAGCTATACTCGCCCCACGCTTACCCAGCCCCGCCGCCACGCCTGCTACCCGCACCCGGCGTTTCACGGCCAGTCCGCCCCACTGACACGCCCCGCGGTCCTGCTTCCACACCCTGAACAGTGCCCGCCCCCGCCCCTATCCCCCTTGGGCTATCGTCAGTCGGGCGCACACAACAACAAAACGCTCCGGCGCCCGCGCCGCCGTGCCTGCCTCTGCAGCGCACCCGTCGTGGACCAAGCCCACGGAGCCGGACCAGACTGTTAGGGACCTACTTAATGACAAGCAGCACCTATGCCCAAGCCCCTGCGGCGCCGGTCAACTCGCCCGCGCGGGTAGCCACTGCCAGTTTCATTGGCACCGCCATCGAGTTCTACGACTTCTACGTTTACGCCACGGCCGCCGCCCTGGTCATCGGGCCGGTGTTTTTCCCCTCCGGCTCGGGCACCGCACAGATGCTGGCGGCCTTCCTGACCTTTGGCATTGCGTTTCTTGCCCGGCCGCTGGGCTCGGCACTGTTCGGCCATTTTGGTGACCGCATCGGCCGTAAATCGACCCTGGTCGCCTCGTTGCTGCTGATGGGTGTGTCCACCACGGCCATCGGCGTGCTGCCAGGCTATGACAGCATCGGTGTATGGGCACCGATCATCCTCTGCCTGCTGCGCTTTGGCCAAGGCCTGGGCTTGGGCGGCGAATGGGGCGGCGCGGCACTGCTGGCCACCGAAAACGCCCCGGAGGGCAAGCGCGCCTGGTTCGGCATGTTCCCGCAATTGGGGCCATCGATCGGCTTCCTGGCGGCCAACGGCCTGTTCCTGACCTTGGCCCTGACCCTGAGCGACGAGCAGTTCCGTGAATGGGGCTGGCGTATCCCGTTCCTGCTCAGCGCCGCCCTGGTGCTGGTAGGCCTGTATGTGCGCCTGAAGCTGGAGGAAAGCCCCGTGTTCGCCAAGGCTGTTGCCCGCCATGAGCGGGTGAAAATGCCGGTGGTCGACCTGTTCGCCAGGCACTGGCGCCCTACCCTGCTGGGCGCTGCCGCCATGGTGGTGTGCTATGCGCTGTTCTATATCTCCACCGTGTTCTCGCTGAGCTACGGGGTGACCACGCTGGGGTACAGCCGGGAGACGTTCCTCGGCCTGCTGTGCTTTGCCGTGGTATTCATGGCGCTGGCGACGCCGCTGTCGGCCTGGCTCAGCGACCGCTACGGGCGCAAGCCAGTGCTGATCGTCGGCGGCCTGCTGGCGGTGGCGTCGGGCTTTACCATGGAGCCTTTGCTGACCTCGGGCTCTACCGCCGGCGTGGCACTGTTCCTGGCCATCGAGCTGTTCCTGATGGGCGTGACCTTTGCACCGATGGGGGCTTTGCTACCGGAGCTGTTCCCAACCCATGTGCGATACACCGGCGCTTCGGCGGCGTATAACCTGGGTGGGATTGTCGGCGCCTCGGCGGCCCCGTTCTTCGCCCAGAAGCTGGTGAGCATGGGCGGTTTGAGCTGGGTGGGGGGCTATGTGTCGGCAGCCGCAGTGATCAGCTTGATCGCTGTGCTGTGCCTGAAAGAGACCCGCAATACACAGCTGTGAGTCTCAAGCTGCAAGCTACAAGCTACAAGCTACAAGCTACAAGTTACAAGCTACAAGCTACGCGCATTCTCTTGCAGCTTGCAGCTTGAAGCTTGAAGCTTGAAGCTTGAAGCTTGAAGCTTCCAGCTTAGAACTCGACCTTGACCGCCTGCGAAGCGCGGGTCGCCTTGGCCCGCGCCGCTTCAACCGACTCGTCGCGCGCCAGGCACACACCCATGCGGCGGGTACCGTTGATTTCCGGCTTGCCGAACAGGCGGATAGCAGTATCCGGCTCGCTCAAGGCTGCACCCAGGTTGGCGAAGCTGGTCTGCTGCGACTGCCCCTGCGGCAAGATCACCGCCGAGGCCGAAGGGCCGAACTGGCGCACCACCGGAATCGGCAGCCCGAGAATGGCGCGGGCGTGCAGGGCGAACTGCGACAGGTCCTGGGAAATCAGGGTCACAAGGCCGGTGTCATGCGGGCGCGGCGAGACTTCGCTGAACCACACCTGGTCGCCTTTCACGAACAGTTCCACGCCA
This sequence comes from Pseudomonas sp. UBA6699, assembly GCF_002454615.1. Taxonomy (NCBI): domain Bacteria; kingdom Pseudomonadati; phylum Pseudomonadota; class Gammaproteobacteria; order Pseudomonadales; family Pseudomonadaceae; genus Pseudomonas; species Pseudomonas sp. UBA6699. Next base: position 28,432 of record NZ_DKJF01000087.1, on the reverse strand, counting down.
AACAGGCCCCGGCCACCCAGCGCATCGGTGACCGCCTTGGCCACACGTTGCGACTCGGCAAGCGCTTTCTCGCTCATGGCCTGGGGCTGCCAGGACTCCTGGTAGTCACCCTTCTCCTGGCGGTGGCCGACCGGTTCGAGGAAGGTGGTGCCCCCTACATGACGCACGGTCAGCAGGGTGATTTCGTAGTCGAAGTCGATGAAGCCCTCGACGATCACCCGGCCCTTGCCGGCGCGGCCGCCTTCCTGGGCATAGTCCCAGGCCTTCTGCAGGTCGGCGTCGCTGCGCAGCAGGCTCTGGCCCTTGCCCGACGAGCTCATGACCGGCTTGACCACGCACGGGTAGCCGACATCGGCCACACCCTTGGCGAAGTCTTCGTAGGTGTCGGCGAAGTGGTACGGCGAAGTTGGCAGCTCCAGCTCTTCGGCGGCCAGGCGGCGGATACCTTCGCGGTTCATGGTCAGCTGGGTCGCGCGGGCGGTGGGCACCACGTTGAAGCCTTCGTTTTCCAGCTCGACCAGGGTGGCGGTGGCGATGGCTTCGATTTCCGGAACGATGTAGTGCGGCTTCTCGGCCTCGATCACGGCACGCAAGGCCACGCCATCGAGCATGTTGACCACGTGACTGCGGTGCGCAACCTGCATGGCCGGGGCATTGGCATAGCGGTCGACGGCGATCACTTCGACGCCCAGGCGCTGCAGCTCGATCACCACTTCCTTGCCCAGCTCGCCACAGCCGCACAGCAATACACGGGTCGCAGTAGGCGACAAGGGGGTTCCGATACGGGTCATTTCAGGTCCTCGAAGGCATCCGGGGCCGCACCCGGCTTGGCGCGACCCGCTGAAAAAGGACCACTATTCTACACCATCAGCTGGCCGCAGCAGCCCGCCGGGCGCGAAATGCCATGGCCAGCCACACCGCGGTGACGCCGGTGAACTTGGAGGCCATGGCCGTGCCGACCACCGCCGGGGCCAAGGCACCGATCATGCCGAAGAAGATGAAGGTGTCCACCGGAATGCTCAACGCCGAACTCAACCACAGGCGGTCACGCAGTGGCAGCCGGGTGACGCTGAACACCAGCCAGTCGATCAGTTCGGATATGAAGAACGCGGTGGCGCTGGCCAGGGCGATGGCCGGCTCAGAGGTCACATACGACAGCACCAGCGCCACCAGCATGGCGACCAGGGCGCCGTGGCCGAAGCGGGTTTGCACCATGTCGCGGAGGATGAACACCAGGCCGCCCCAGGCAGACCAGATGACGTCCAGGTGCGGGGCACTGGAGAAGGCGTAGTTGATCAGCACTACGCTGCTGATATAGGCAAGCAGATAGAACATGGCGGGTAATCTATGGGCAAGCCGTACAGATTACCGTCGAGCCGTTCGCGGGTAAACCCGCTCATAAAGATGATCCGTAGCCCTCCAGGCTCATGCTGTACCTGTAGGAGCGGGCGTGCCCGCGAACACCGGCGGCGCCGGTGCCATGTACCGCGGTGGCGGTTTCGCGGGCATGCCCGCTCCCACAGGGCTCTGCATCAGACTAGAGGACGAGGCCAGCCTCTACTGCCCGTTCATGGCAACGCTTGAGCACCGCGCGGCGCTCGTCATTGTCCATCCGCCCCCAGCGGCCGATCTCGGCCACGCTGCGCTGGCAGCCAGTGCAGATGTCCTGCTCGTCCAGCGCACAGATGCTCACGCAGGGCGAGGCCACCGGCCGTTCCACAACATTACTCATCGTCAATTACCAACTCCCGCGCATAACGCCGGGCATTGTGCACGTAATGGGCGGCGCTGGCTTCCAGCAGGCGCTTCTGCTGCTCGGTCAGCTCGCGCACCACCTTGCCCGGCGACCCCATCACCAGCGAACCGTCAGGAATTTCCTTGCCTTCGGGAATCAGCGCGTTGGCGCCGATGATGCAATGCTTGCCAATACGCGCGCCATTGAGGATCACCGCATTGATGCCCACCAGGCTGTAGTCACCGACCGTGCAGCCATGCAGCATGGCATTGTGACCGACGGTCACGCCCTTGCCCAAGGTCAGCGGCGACCCCATGTCGGTGTGCATCACCGTACCGTCCTGCACGTTGCTGTCTTCGCCGATGTCGATCAGTTCGTTGTCGCCGCGCAGCACTGCGCCAAACCACACACTGGCATTGGCTTGCAGGCGCACGTTGCCGATCAGCGTGGCGTTAGGCGCTGCCCAACTGGTGGGGTGGCTCTCGACCCGCAGGTCGCCCAGGCGGTACTTCATGCTTGCTCCTCAGGCTGGAACGCAGACGACGGGGTTGGCCCCGCTCAGTTTTCGATGTACCGCTCAGGGGGCTGGTGCAAGCTGATGCCGGCATCGAACAGCAGGTTGACCAGTTCGACGATCATGATCGCCGACAAGCCCCAGATCTTGTATTCGCCATAGCGATAGCTGGGTACATACCAGCTGCGGCCCTGGTAATCGATACGGTGGGTATGGTCACGCGGGTCCTGGCGGAAAAATTCCAGCGGCACGGTGAATACTGCCGCGATCTCGGCGTCGTTGGCGCGGTATTCGACGAAGTCGGGGATAACGCCGACGAATGGTGTCACTTTCAGGCCATGCAGTGAAATCAGCGGGCTCAGCGGGCCGATCACCTCGACCAGACCCGGCGGCAAGCCAATTTCTTCTTCGGCTTCGCGCAGCGCGGTGAACACCAGGTCCGGGTCTTCCGGGTCGCGGCGGCCTCCGGGAAAAGCCACTTCACCGCCATGGGTGGACAGCCCCTGGGCGCGCAGGGTCAAGACCAGTTCGGGCGCTTCGCTACGGGTAATGGGCAAAAGAACCGCCGCTTCGGGGAACCGCCGGTCGGTTTCCAGTGACGCGGGTTGGTGGTTGCTCATTCGGCGAAGTAGCTCGTCCAGCATTGCGCACGCTCGTATCCAAGGCCTGCCTTGCATGATGCACCAAAGCCGCGTGGCACCCAAGCCCCCGCGCTTGCGGCGCGCCTGCGGCCGCGCCAAGATAGCCCGGAACATAAAGGATAGTGCCATGAACTACTGCAGCGCGTGCGGCCACCCGGTCACCCTGCGGATCCCCGAAGGCGACAGCCGCCTGCGGTATGTCTGCGAGGCTTGCCAGACCATCCACTACCAGAACCCCAACGTCGTCGCCGGCGTGCTGCCCACCTGGGGCAGCCAAGTGCTGCTGTGCCGCCGCGCCATCGAGCCGCGCCGCGGTTTCTGGACCTTGCCCGCCGGTTTCATGGAGAACGGCGAAACCCTCGACCAGGCCGCCCGTCGCGAAACGGTGGAGGAAGCCTGCGCCCGGGTCGGCGCGACCAGCCTGTACCAGCTGTTCGACCTGCCGCACATCAACCAGGTGCATGTGTTCTTCCGCGCCGAACTGGCGGACCTTGATTTCGCTGTCGGCGTCGAGAGCCTGGAGGTGCGGCTGTTCGAGGAACACGAGATTCCCTGGGGTGAGCTGGCTTTCCGCACGGTCACGCGCACACTAGAATGCTACTATCGCGACCGCATCGGGGCGCACTACCCCATAGGCCATGAATACCTGCCGCCGATGCTCGTTTCACCCAATACCTAGACGCCTTCAGGGATACCGTTACATGCGCTGGTTGCTTGCCATTTTCTGCCTTTGCGTTACCTCGGTGTCCCAGGCGGCATTTACCGAGACCATCATTCGCAAGCCTGTGCAGGCCGCGCCATCCCCGTCGTCCTCGCAGCAGGCGATGCAACCGCTGATCGATAAGGTGCTGGTGATCAAGTCCGAGCGGCGCCTGCAATTGATCAGCCGTGGCGAGCCGCTGAAGACCTACCGCATTTCCCTGGGCAAGCAGCCCAAGGGCGCCAAGCAGCGCGAGGGCGACAAGAAGACCCCAGAGGGCCTGTACTGGCTGGACTGGCGCAAGCAGAGCGATCGCTTCAACCTGGCCATGCACATCAATTACCCGAACAGCAACGATGCCGCCCGCGCAACCCGTGAAGGGGTGAGTGCCGGCAGCATGATCATGATCCACGGCACACCGATCAACGATGAATACCCGGAATGGTACTTCCACACCCTGGACTGGACCGATGGCTGCATTGCCATGCGTAACCGTGACATGCAGGAGGTGTGGAACCTGGTACGCGATGGGACGTTGATCGAAATCCGGCCCTGAGCCTTACCAGCGCAGCCACGCAGGCCAGGCAATGCCGGGAGCCGGTTGCTTTAAAAGCTCGTTAACATTTCTGCCAACGAATCATCATATTTGCGCCTTACAGTCGCGGTTTGTTTCAACCCAGCGAATACAAGGACACTCTGATGAGTCGAGATACCGGCGACAATCTGGACCGGAACCACAGCGGCAACCCGCCGATGGCCTCCGTCATGGACGTCTACCTCAGCCGCCGCAGTGTGATGCGCGGCAGCCTGGGCGCTGCCATCGCCATGATCGCCGGTACAGGCCTGGCAGGCTGCTTCGACAGCGGCGGCTCCGCCAACGATGACCCGGTTACCCAGCCGCCCGTTACCGAGCCGAAAAAACCGAAACTGGCCCTGGGTTTCCAATCCATCCCGGGGTCGCGCACCGACGCCTGCGCAGTGGCCGCCGGCTATAGCGCCTACGTGCTCGCCCCATGGGGTACGCCGCTGAACAGCAACGCCAAACCGTGGCGAGCCGATGGCAGCAACACCTCGACCGATCAAGCCAACGCCATGGGCATGCACCATGACGGCATGCATTTCTTCCCCATCAACGGCAGCTCCGAAGACGGCCTGCTGGCGATCAACTTCGAGTACATCGACACCGCCGCCCTGCACCCGGCCGGCCCAACGACCGCTATCAATGGGAAACGCCCGGCCGAAGAAGTGCGCAAGGAAATCAACGCCCACGGCGCTGGCGTGGTGCGCTTGCAGAAAACCGATGGCCGCTGGCAGGTGGTCGACAACGACCCGCTCAACCGCCGCTTCACCACCGCATCGCGCATGGCCATCAGCGGCCCGCTGCGTGGCACCGAACACGTCAAGACCAAGTACTCCCCCGCCGGCACCCACTGCCGAGGCACCAACAACAACTGCGGCAACGGCTATACGCCTTGGGGCACCTACCTCACCTGTGAAGAAAACTGGCCGGGCATTTTCGTCAACAAGGGCACCCGCCCTGAAGACCAGCAGCGCATTGGCGTGGGCACCTCCAGCGGCCAGTTCAAATGGGAAAGTGCCGCCGGCGACGCCAGCGAGGAAGCCGACGAGTTCGCCCGTTTCGACGTGACCGCCAAGGGCGCCAGCGCCACCGACGACTACCGCAACGAAGCCAGCACCTACGGCTACATCGTCGAGATCGACCCCTACGACAGCAGCACCCTCGCCACCAAACGTACCGCACTGGGCCGCTTCCGCCACGAAGGCTGCGCCCCGGGCCTGCCGGTGCCGGGCAAGCCACTGGTGTGGTACATGGGTGACGACTCCAACAACGAATACGTGTACAAGTGGGTGTCCAGCGCCGTGTGGGATGCCGCCGATGCCAACCCGGCCGACCGACTGGCCACTGGTGCCAAGTACCTGGACCAGGGCAAGCTGTATGTCGCCCGCTTCAATGCCGACGGTACCGGTGTCTGGCTGCTGCTGGACGTGACTACCCCCACCACTGGCGGCGGCACCTTGGGCGCGCTGTACGGTGACCTGCCGGGCATCCTGCTCAACACCCGGGGTGCCGGCGATGCCGTGGGCGCAACGCCAATGGACCGCCCGGAGTGGACCACGGTCAACCCGCTGAACGGCGACGTGTACCTGACACTGACCAACAACAGTGCGCGCACCCCGGAAAAAGCCGATGCCGCCAACCCGCGCGGGCCGAACCGCCATGGCCATATCATCCGCTGGCACGACAGCGACGACCAGTTGAGCTTCGCCTGGGACATCTTCGTGTTTGGCGCCAACGCTGCCGGCACCGCCGACATCAACCGTTCCGGCCTCACCGAACTGAACCAGTTCGCCAGCCCGGATGGCATGAGCTTCGATAGCCGTGGCGTGCTGTGGTTCGAGACCGACAACGGCGAAAGCACTGTCACCGACTACACCAACGACCAGCTACTGGCGGTGATCCCCACTAATCTGGTGGACGCCGGCGGCAAACAGGTGCCGGTGAACGCGCAGAACCAGGTGGACCTGCGGCGCTTCTTCGTTGGCCCGAATGGCTGCGAAGTGACCGGGATTACCTTTACCCCGGACAACAAGACGCTGTTCGTCAACATTCAGCGCCCAGGGAACTGGCCATGCACCGACAACGCTACGGACGTGACGCCAGCGGGTACCAAGGTAAGGCCGCGGGCTGCGACGGTGGTGATTCAGCGGGTTGATGGCGGGGAGATCGGCACCGTCTGATCCGGTGTGGTACAGCCGGCCTTGTGCTGGCTTTACTGGCCTGTTCGCGGGCACGCCCGCTCCCACAAGTTGTGTAACCCTTTTGGGAGCGGGCGTGCCCGCGAATAGCCCTGATGCGGTCTAGAACTCGGCGAGCCGCCACACCTCATAGGCTGGCGCCTCGTACGGGTGGCTTTGCTTGAGTGCAGCGACGACCTGGGCTACCAGCTCGTCTGCCACCACCAGCTCCACCTTCCACTCTTCCACCACCTCGACCCGGCCAGTTTGCCCGAGAAACGGCTGGCTGCCGTCCAGCGGGCGAAACTGGCCCTGGCCCAGGGTTTGCCAGGCGCAGTGGTCATAGTCACCGATGCGCCCGCCACCGGCGGCGAACACAGCGGCCTTGACCACGTCGACATGGCTGGCGGGGACGAAGAAGGCGAGCTTGTACACGCCTTAGTTCACCCACACCCGCGCATTGCGGAATATGCGCATCAGCGCGGCATCTTCGTGCCACTCGTCAGGGCGCCAGGAGTTCTGCACGGCGCGGAACACACGCTCCGGGTGCGGCATCATGATGGTCACGCGACCGTCGCGGCTGGTGAGGCCGGTGATACCGCGCGGCGAGCCGTTCGGGTTGGCCGGGTAGGCTTCGGTGACCTTGCCGTGGTTATCGACATAGCGCAGGGCCACGCAACCGGACATGTCGGCGGCCAGCAGCGCTTCTTCGCTGGCGAACTCGGCATGGCCTTCACCGTGGGCGATGGCGATCGGCATGCGCGAACCGGCCATGCCTTGCAGGAAGATCGAGTTGGACTTCTGCACTTCGACCATGGCCACACGTGCCTCGAACTGCTCCGAGCGGTTGCGCACGAAGTGCGGCCAGTGCTCGGTGCCCGGGATCAGCTCGTGCAGGTTGGACATCATCTGGCAACCGTTGCACACGCCCAGGGCGAAGCTGTCGGTACGCTCGAAGAAGGCCTGGAAGGCATCACGGGCGCGGCTGTTGAACAGCGCCGACTTGGCCCAGCCCTCACCGGCGCCCAGCACGTCACCGTAGGAGAAACCACCGCAGGCCACCAGGCCCTTGAAGGCCTCGAAGTCGACGCGGCCGGCAAGGATATCGCTCATGTGCACGTCGATGGCGGCGAAGCCGGCGCGGTCGAAGGCTGCAGCCATTTCAACCTGGCCGTTGACGCCCTGCTCGCGCAGGATGGCCACTTGCGGGCGCACGCCTTTCTTGATGTACGGTGCGGCGATGTCGTCGTTGACGTCGAAGCCCAGCTTGACCGACAGGCCCGGGTTGTCTTCCTCCAGCAGCAGGTCGAATTCCTGGTCGGCGCAGTCGGCGTTGTCGCGCAGGCGCTGGATCTGGTAGCTGGTCTCGGCCCACTGGCGCTGCAGCATGCGGCGGTCGTCGTCGAACAGCACTTCGCCATTGAGGCTGATGGACACTTCGGCGTTGTTGACCGGCTTGCCGATCACCGCCACGCAACCTTCGCCCAGGCCAGCGGCGCTGAACTGTGCCAGTACGTCGGGGGTGGCGTCCTGGCGAACCTGAATGACCGCCCCCAGCTCTTCGTTGAACAGAATGGCCGCCACATCGGCCTTGCTGTCAGTCAGCGGGTCGAGGTGCAGGTCCAGGCCGCAGTGGCCGGCAAAGGCCATTTCCAGCACGGTGGCGGCCAGGCCACCGTCGGAACGGTCGTGGTAGGCCAGCAGGTGGCCATCTTCGTTCAGGCCCTGGATCACGGCGAAGAAGGCCTTGAGGTCTTCGGCGTCGTCGACATCCGGTGCCTGGGCAGCGATCTTGCCGTAGGTCTGGGCCAGGATCGAGGCGCCCATGCGGTTCTTGCCGCGGCCGAGGTCGACCAGGATCAGGTCGGTTTCACCCTTGTCCATGCGCAGTTGCGGGGTCAGGGTCTTGCGAATGTCGGTGACCGGCGCGAAGCCGGTGATGATCAGCGACATCGGCGAGGTCACGCTCTTCTCGACGCCCTCGTCGCTCCACTTGGTTTTCATCGACATGGAGTCTTTGCCGACCGGAATGGTAATGCCCAGCTCTGGGCACAGCTCCATGCCGACCGCCTTGACGGTGTCGTACAAGCGCGCGTCTTCACCTGGGTGGCCGGCAGCGGACATCCAGTTGGCCGACAGCTTGACGTCGGACAGTTTCTCGATGCGCGATGCCGCCAGGTTGGTCAGCGTTTCGCCAATGGCCATGCGGCCGGATGCGGGGGCGTCCAGCAAGGCCAGCGGGGTTCGCTCGCCCATGGCCATGGCTTCACCGGTGTACACATCGAAGCTGGTGGCCGTGACGGCGCAGTCGGCAACCGGAACCTGCCACGGGCCGACCATCTGGTCGCGGGCAACCAGGCCGGTGATGGTGCGGTCGCCGATGGTGATCAGGAAGCTCTTGCTGGCCACTGCCGGGTGGTTCAGCACGCGCTGCACGGCGCTGTCCAGGTCCAGCTCGCTTGGGTCGAAATCATCGCCCAGCTCGGCTTCACGGGTGACCGAACGGTGCATGCGCGGCGGCTTGCCCAGCAGCACGTCGAGGGGCATGTCCACCGGGGTGTTGCCGAAGTGGCTGTCGCTGACGGTCAGGTGCTTTTCTTCGGTGGCTTCACCGACCACGGCAAACGGGCAACGCTCGCGCTCGCAAATGGCCTTGAAGCGCTCGAAGTCGACGGCGCTGACGGCCAGCACGTAACGCTCCTGCGACTCGTTGCTCCAGATTTCGTGCGGGGCCATGCCCGGTTCGTCGTTGGGCACGTTGCGCAGCTCGAAGCGGCCACCGCGGCCACCGTCGTTGACCAGCTCCGGGAAGGCGTTGGAGATGCCGCCGGCGCCCACGTCGTGGATGAAGGCGATAGGGTTGGCATCGCCCAGCTGCCAGCAGCGGTCGATGACCTCCTGGCAACGGCGCTCCATTTCCGGGTTTTCACGCTGTACCGAGGCGAAGTCCAGGTCAGCGGAGCTGGCGCCGGTGGCCACCGACGAAGCAGCGCCGCCGCCCAGGCCGATCAGCATGGCCGGACCACCGAGTACGATCAGCTTGGCGCCGACCGTGATCTCGCCCTTCTGCACGTGGTCTTCACGGATGTTGCCCATGCCGCCTGCGAGCATGATCGGCTTGTGGTAACCGCGTACTTCTTCACCGTGCGGGGTGTTGATGGCCTGCTCGAAGGTACGGAAGTAGCCGGTCAGCGCCGGGCGACCGAATTCGTTGTTGAAAGCAGCACCGCCCAATGGGCCTTCGATCATGATGTCGAGGGCGTCGACGATGCGCTCTGGCTTGCCGTAGGCCTGCTCCCAGGGCTGCTCGAAGCCCGGAATGCGCAGGTTGGACACGGTGAAGCCGGTCAGGCCAGCCTTGGGCTTGGCGCCTCGGCCAGTAGCACCTTCGTCGCGGATTTCGCCACCCGAGCCGGTGGACGCACCGGAGAACGGGGCGATGGCGGTCGGGTGGTTGTGGGTTTCCACCTTCATGAGGATGTGCACCGGCTCCTGCACCGCGCCGTACTGGCGGGTTTCAGGGTTCGGGAAGAAGCGGCCGGCAACGTTGCCGACGATCACCGAGGCGTTGTCCTTGTACGCAGACAGCACACCTTCGTTGTGCATCTGGTAGGTGTTCTTGATCATGCCGAACAGGCTTTTTTCCTGCGCCTGGCCGTCGATGTCCCAACTGGCGTTGAAGATCTTGTGGCGGCAGTGCTCGGAGTTGGCCTGGGCGAACATCATCAGTTCGATGTCGTTCGGGTTGCGCTTGAGGCCCTGGAAGGCATTGACCAGGTAGTCGATTTCGTCTTCGGCCAGGGCCAGGCCGAGGTCGATGTTGGCCTTGGCCAGCGCGTCGCGGCCGCCGCCGAGGATATCGACCGAGGTCATCGGCTTGGGCTGGGCGTGGCTGAACATGTCAGCGGCCTGCTCCAACTGGCCGAGCACGCGCTGGGTCATGCGGTCGTGCAGCTCGGCGGCGATCAGGGCGGCGTCAGCGTCGCTCAGGTTGCCGGCAACGTAGTAGGCGATACCACGCTCCAGGCGCTGGATTGCCTGCAGGCCGCAGTTGTGAGCGATGTCGCTGGCCTTGCTGGCCCATGGCGAGATGGTGCCCAGGCGCGGTACGACCAGGAACAGGCGGCCGCTCGGCTCCTGTACCGGCACGCTCGGGCCGTACTTGAGCAGACGGCCCAGCACCTGCTGCTGGTCGGCGGTCAGTTCGCCTTCAACATCGGCGAAGTGGGCAAATTCGGCATACAAACCAGTAACAGCGGGGACTTTCTGGCTCAGTTGCTCGAGTAATTTACCGTGGCGAAAGGCAGAAAGGGCAGGAGCGCCGCGCAGGATCAACATCGTCGGGACAGCCTCAGGAAGGGGTGTGCTTAGAGGCCGTGCATTCTAGCCTAAATCGTTGGCTTTCGGCACCCGCTCTAAGCCATGGCTGCCGGGCGGCGGAACCGGACTTTGGGGTCAAAAAAAAGCGACAAGCCGTAAGCTGCAAGCCACAAGAA
>NZ_DKJF01000087.1:0-17539 GCF_002454615.1 Pseudomonas sp. UBA6699 | reverse complement strand
TTTTCTTGTGGCTTGCAGCTTGAAGCTTGCAGCACATAATCCGCTACCAGACAACCTAACAGTTGTCGAGATATGGTTGCGCCGGTCCTTTGCGTATACTGCAAGCTATGTTCGCCCACACTGCTTTGCGCCAGCGTTGCGCCAAATGGCTCCTCGCAACCGGACTCTTTCTGCTGCTCGGTGCCTGCGTTGAAAAACCCAGCACCCTCGAGCGCGTGAAGGAGGACGGCGTGCTGCGCGTGATCACCCGCAACAGCCCGGCCACCTACTTCCAGGACCGCAACGGCGAAACCGGCTTCGAGTACGAACTTGTCCAGCATTTCGCCGATGATCTCGGCGTAAAACTGCAGATCGAAACCGCCGACAACCTCGACGAACTGTACGATTCGCTCGGCAAGCCCGCCGGCCCGGTGCTGGCCGCGGCCGGCCTGGTCAGCAGTGAACGGCGCAAGGCCCAGGTGAAATACTCGCATCCCTACCTGGAAGTCACCCCGCAGGTGGTCTATCGCAACGGCCGCCCACGCCCGACCGACGCCAAGGGCCTGGTCGGCAAGAAAATCATGGTGCTCAAGGGCAGCAGCCATGCCGACCTTCTGGCCGAGCTGAAAAAGCAGAACCCAGGCCTGGAATATGAAGAGTCCGATGCGGTCGAGGTGGTCGACCTGCTGCGCATGGTCGACGAAGGCCAGATCGACCTGACCCTGGTCGACTCCAACGAACTGGCGATGAACCAGGTGTACTTCCCCAACGTGCGGGTTGCCTTCGACGTGGGCGATACCCGTGATCAACGCTGGGCAGTCGCGGCCGGTGAAGACAACAGCCTGCTCAACGAAATCAATGAATTCCTCGACAAGGCGCAGAAAAACGGCACCCTGCAGCGCTTGAAGGACCGCTACTACGGCCATGTCGATGTTCTGGGCTACGTGGGCGCCTACACCTTCGCCCAGCATCTGCAGCAGCGCCTGCCCAAGTACGAGAAGCACTTCAAGAGCTACGCCAAGGTCGAGCAGGTGGACTGGCGCCTGCTGGCCGCCATTGGTTACCAGGAATCGATGTGGCAACCGGAGGTAACCTCCAAGACCGGCGTACGCGGCCTGATGATGCTGACCCAGCGCACCGCCCAGGCGATGGGCGTATCCAACCGCCTGGACCCGCGGCAGAGCATCCAGGGGGGCGCCAAGTACTTCATGAAAATCAAGGAAGAGCTCGACGACAGCATCAAGGAGCCAGACCGCACCTGGTTCGCCCTGGCTGCCTACAACGTCGGCAGCGGCCACCTGGAAGATGCCCGTACCCTGGCCAAGCGCGAAAAGCTCAACCCGAACAAGTGGCTGGACGTGAAGAAGATGCTGCCGCGCCTGTCGCAGAAACAGTGGTACCGGCAGACCAAGTACGGCTATGCCCGCGGTGGCGAGCCTGTGCACTTCGTGGCCAACATCCGCCGCTACTACGACATCCTCACCTGGGTCACCCAACCGCAGCTCGAAGGCCAGGTCGCCGAAGGCAACCTGCATGTGCCTGGTGTGAACAAGGACAAGCCTGCGGACCAGTCACCGCCGATGTGAGCCTGTAGCGGCCTGTTCGCGGGCACGCCCGCTCCCACAGGTCCACCACAAGCCTGAGGGAGTGGCATTAGTATGGGAGCGGGCGTGCCCGCGAACAGGTCGGCCCAGGCTAGCCCTTGGCCCGGCGGGCCTTGAAGAAGTCGCTGAGGATCTGCCCACACTCCTGCGCCAGCACCCCGCCCTCCACCATCACCCGGTGGTTGAGAAAGCCCTGGCCGAAGAACTGCCCCTGGCTTTGCACGATCCCCGCCTTGGGCTCCAGCGCGCCAAACACCACCCGCATCACCCGTGAATGTACGATCAGGCCTGCACACATGCTGCATGGTTCCAGCGTGACGTACAGGGTGCTGCCTGGCAGGCGGTAGTTGCTGGCCGCCTTGGCCGCCGCCCGAATCGCCACCATCTCGGCATGGGCACTGGGGTCGCTGTCGATGATCGGCCGGTTGAAGCCCTGGCCAATCACCTGGCCATGCTGCACCAGCACCGCCCCCACCGGTACCTCGCCCAGCGCTGCACCCTCGGCTGCCAGGGACAACGCCAGGCGCATGAATTCCTGATCGCGGCTGCGATCGATGATCTGCGGGCGCATCACACCACCGCGATAGCGGCCATCAGGCCGGTTTCCATGTGGTCGATGACGTGGCAGTGGAACATCCAGGTGCCGGGGTTATCCGCCACCAGGGCCACCTGCGCGCGCTCGTTCTTGCCCAGCAGGTAGGTGTCGGTGAACCACGGCTCCTTGATGTCGTGCCGGTTGGAGGCGATCACCTTGAAACTCATGCCATGCAGGTGGATCGGGTGCTGGTACTGGGTCATGTTCTTCAACTCGAAGATGTAGCTTTTGCCTTTTTGCAGCGTGGCGATGGGGCGGTCGGCGCAGGTCTTGTCGGTGATGTCCCAGGCTTGGCCGTTGATTTGCCAAAGGCTCGGTGGCTTGTCCTGGTCGGTGGTGACCGAAACCTTCGCCGCCCATTCGAAATTGAAGTTGAGCTTTTCGGCATTCTCCAGGTCCGGTTCGGCTATCGGGTTGGCCGGCAGCGCTGGCGGCCAGTCCCCCGGGGCATCGGTACTGGCCACCGAGCGCAGGGTGCCCAGGCGCACGAAGCCATCGCGCAGGGAAATTTCCTCCCCCGCCTGGGGAATGCGGATAGCCAGGCAGATGCGCATGCCAGGGCCGAGCCAGTACTCGTCCTCCAGGGGGCGAGGGGTCACCGGGTTACCATCGAGCGCGTAGATCCGGGCCTCGCAGTTGCCCTTGAGGTTCACCCGGTAAGTCCAGGTGTTGTCCAGGTTCAGCAGACGCACGCGCACCACCTGCCCGGCCGGCAGTTCGGTGACCGCGTCGGCCTGGCCATTGATGGTGATCAGGCGCCCGGCGGTGCCGTTGCGCGCGGCCTCGCGCGGGATACTGAACGGCAGCCAGCCACCCTCCTCGTCCACGTGCCAGTTCTTCAGGCTGAGTGTGCGCTCATGCCGGAAGCCGGTGGGCTCGCGCTCCTCGACGATCAGCGGGCCGACCAGGCCACGGCCCAGCTCTTCGGAACTGCTGACATGAGGGTGATACCAGTAGCTGCCCGCATCCGGTACGCGGAACTTGTAGTCGAAGTACTCGCCTGGCTTGACCGGCAGTTGCGACACATAAGGCACGCCGTCCATTTCCAGCGGCAGGCGGATACCGTGCCAGTGGATGGTGGTTTCCACCGGCAGGTGGTTGATGAAGCGCACGCGCAGCCAGGTGCCTTGGCGCACACGCAATTCGGTGCCCGGTGCAGAGGGCCCGAACGCCCAGGCCTCGGTCTTGAAGCCCGGCACCAGCTCGACGTCAAGCGGCGCGGCGATCAGCTCGTAGTCGTGGCCGGCGTTGTCGTCCTCGACCTTGCCCAGCCAGTAACGCGCCGCGCCACCGGCGCCCAGGCCAACCACAACCAGGCCGGTCAGGCCCTTGAGCATTTGTCGACGGGTGAAGGACATCGGTGCGGGTACCTCGTGTTCGGTGCGATCAAGCTGCCAGCCTCGGCTGACGATGAAGGGCGAATACGATACACCTGCAAATGGGAAATATTAAGTGAAGTCTCTAGAGACCCTGGCGTTCCGCTTCCACGGCGCCGCCACACAACTGATTGAACCACTGCCGGTCATGGTCGCCAGGTTGGCGCATGGCAGCCTGCAGCAGTGCACCGTCCAGCCTGACGCGAAGGTTGTCGAGGCGCGCAGCCAATGGCGGATGGGAGTCGAATGGATGGGGCATGGTCAGGCCCAGCACGTCCTCATCCAGGCGCAACGGCACGCGCTGCAAATGCCGGGGCAACGCTGCCAGCAGGCCTTGGCCGCCGCACTCGTGCAGCAAGGCATCGACCATGCTGCCCAGGGCGATCGCCCGCAACAACGCCTGCATGAACAGCTCCGGCCCGGCCACTTCGGCACCGGCCCGGTCAGCCAGCAATTCCTGCTCACGCCCCCAGTGATGGACCGCGACCTGAAAATGGTGCAGGAACTGACCGGCTGCCCATACCACCGGGCGAGCGACCCAGGCGGCGCCGCGCTCAGCGTCGACCAGGGTCGAGAACTGGGCGCACATCAAGCTGAAGCGTGCGTTGGTCGCACTGCCCTGCTCCGTGTCGCGGCTGCGAAAATGGCCAAGCTCATGGCCAATGATCGCGGCGGCTTCCCGCTGGCTCAAGGCGCCGAGACACGGTAACGACAGATACAAGGTTCGGCCATTGAGTACCGACTGACAGGGCTGCAGCACGACTGGAACGCTGGTGACGAAAAAGCTTTGGTCGATGCCGACCACGATATTGTCCGGTACTGGCGCATGCAACTGCGCGGCCAGGCCCTCGACCCATTGCCAGAGCGCCGAAGCCCCCTGCCGGTGAAGCTGTCGGCCGAGAAAGCTCGCCTTCGACGCCCCGATGCGCGGCCATTGCTGGCGCATTCGCCAGGCGGTACGCAGGCACACGAGCAGTAATGACGCCAGCGGCAGCACCACGATCAGCACGGTAACCCCGCCCTGTGCCGCATGGCTGAAGCCGGCGCTGACTTCATACAGCAGCAGAAGGCCCAACGAGCCAGCCAGCAGCCCCATGTAGACGCTTAGCCAACGCCCCAGCACCCGCCAGCTGGCGGTCATGCGCTGGTGCAGGTAATGCGCCGAGCGCAAGGCCCGCCAGGCGTCGTACCTGAGCCTGAGCCAAGCGCCGATGCCAGCGACCAGCGCGCCCCATGCCAGCCAGCCGCCGACACCGGCCAGCGTTCTACGCACGCTAAGCCAGTGGCGGTCGGTATCGAGCTCATCCAACTGCCGTTGCAGCACTTCACGCGTGTCCAGGCGCCCTGCCAGTTCCTTGCGCGCCGCCCAAGGCAGTGTGCGCAACAAGTCCTCGCTGGGCGTTGCCAGCCACTGCCGGATGATCCCCGCCTGCTCTTGCGCCGTCTCGGCCCGCCATTGCTGCACGCCGCCCCAGCCGACCAGCAGCAACGGCAACAGCAGCATGACCAGGCCCCAAGCCAGGCGCCTCATTGCAGCGCCCCGCTATACATCTACCTGCATCAACTCCAGTTGCCGTTGTGCATGGGCCGCATTGCGGTAGGCCGCCAACAGCTCGAGCACTTCGTCGTTCCCCAGCTTGCGACCCTTCAAGGCCAGGCCGGCAGACATGATGCGAATCTGCGGTCGCGGCTTTTTCAGGGCCATCGCCTGGTTTCCGAAAAACTGCAGCTTGACCACGCGATGCTTAGGGAGCGCAGCTTCGCTGCTCATCTCCAGCGTCTGTACCATGACCAGGCCTTCGTCCTTGACCGCGATGTCCTCGACTTCAGCCATGTCGACAGGGGCGTCCAGGGTATCGACGAACAGCTGTCGGCGAGTCAGGCGCATGAACACCTGCGTGCCCGCGTTGCGGTGCTGCCAGGTCACCACTGCCGCCATGCACACCACGAACAGCACCAGTGCGACCGCGCCCAGGCGTTGCGGGTTGAACGTGGTGACCAGCAGAATCAGGGCGCCCACCAGCAGTATCGGCCCCCAGACCTTGTAACGCCGGGAGTTGGTAAATTCGCTTTGCTCCGGGACGCGCTCGATTACCTGTTTGAGTTCGGCAACCACCCGCTCGCGCTGGGCGGCACGGGCTTGCTCATAGTCTTCGCCAAGCGCGCCGGAAAGGTCGGCCAGCGGTTCGTCGGGTTTAGCCATGATCAGATGTGCTCCCCGTTCACTGCTGCTTGGCCAGGTAATCGGTCAGAAAAGCCTGCGAATCACCTTGGCGCGACAGCCCCTCGGAGTAGCCAACCGGCAACGGTTGCGGCTCACCCGGCAGGTAGAGCTCGCCGCCCCAGCCGCCCTGCACGATCAACACGACAAACTTGTTGCCATCGACCGTCGTCCAGTAGCGGGTGTCCTTGGCGGTTTTCTCGACCTGCATTTTCTGAATGCGCATGTTCCAGTCGTGATCGACGCCTTCGACCTGGACCAGCGCCTCATTGGCGGCCCGCTCGCCAATGCGCAGCGTCCATACCTTGACGCCCTCGGTGCCCATATAGGCCTTGACCTGTTCGGCTACTGCAGGCCGTTGTTCGGCATGTGCCTGGCCTAGCCAAAGCGTGAGCGATGCCACCAGCAAGGCAGCCCATTTACGATAAGCGAACATTTTTTCCACCATGATGCGAAACGATCGATCATTGAAGACAGCTACGCCGGCACTGCCAACCCCTGTGGCCGGTTCGCACAAAAGATGAACCGCCGCGCACAATGGCTGTTGCCAAAAATGTGCGCGCGTTACCATTTATGCTCATGCCGCCGCCAACCAAGGACGTAGCGCCCATGCGATCGACCAGCCCCTACCTGGACACCTCCTTTTCCTTCGACAGCCCCGGCTCGCTGGCCGACGCCGGCGTGCTGGACAGCGGCAAGGCGCAAATCATGGGGCGTGCAACCGGGCATTATCGGGCGCAGACCGTGCACGCGGGGCTGCAGTACTTCGATTGCAACCTGCAGTTTCCCGAACCGTTGCAAATCGACAAACTGCTGCCGCAAAGCCTGTGCGTCGTCCACGTGTTCGACGGTGCCTGGCAGCACAAGGTCGACGGCACGCTCAACCATTACGCCCCCGGCCACTTGCACCTGCTGGGCCTGGGCGAAAGCCTGGAAGCGCAGGACCAGTTGCCTGCTGACAGCCATGCGCGCATGGCTGGCGTGCGCATTGCCGGCGACTACCTGCATGAGCTGGCGCGGGACGATGCGCAATTGCTACCCCTGCTGGCCTTGACCGCAGACGGCATGCGCTTCGATCAACTCCCCCAATGCCCCGCCGTCAGCCGCTTGCTGCAGCAGCTGTACCTGTCACCCTATACCGGTGGGCTACGGCGCCTGCATTGCGAAAGCCTGAGCGTGGCCGTGGTGCTGGAGCTGGCGCGCCACTTGATCGGCCCTGTACAAGGCACGAAAAACCCGGACCGCGGGCTGCGCGACCTGGTCATCGAAGCGCGGCGCCTGCTCGACACCCAATTGGCCACCCCACCCACCGCCGCCAGCCTTGCACGCCAACTGGGCGTGGGCGAGACCACCTTGCGCCGGGCGTTCCGCGACGAATTCGGCCGGCCAATGCTGCAGTACGTGCGCCAGCAACGCCTGGAGCAGGCCCGCACCCTGCTGCTGGAAAGGCGCTGGCAGGTGTCGCAGGTGGCCTACCAGGTCGGTTATGCCAACCCTGCCAATTTCTGCCATGCCTACAAGGCCTATTTCGGCCACCCGCCTGGCAGCGAATAGCAGTTTTTCCCAGGCAAAAGAAAAGGGCCTGCAATGCGGCCCTTTTCGTTCAACGCCAGAGAGGGATCATTCCCACTCAATCGTCGCCGGCGGCTTGCTCGACACGTCATAGGTCACGCGCGAGATGCCGTCGATTTCATTGATGATACGGCCGCTGACGGTTTCCAGCAGCTCGTACGGCAGGTGTGCCCAACGCGCGGTCATGAAGTCCACGGTCTCCACGGCACGCAGGGCCACGACCCAGGCGTAGCGACGGCCGTCGCCGACGACGCCGACCGACTTGACCGGCTGGAACACCACGAAGGCCTGGCTGGTCTTGTGGTACCAGTCGGCTTTGCGCAGCTCTTCGATGAAGATGTGGTCGGCACGACGCAGGATGTCGGCGTATTCCTTCTTCACTTCACCAAGGATACGCACACCCAGGCCTGGGCCCGGGAACGGGTGGCGGTAGACCATGTCGTACGGCAGGCCCAGCTCCAGGCCGATCTTGCGCACTTCGTCCTTGAACAGTTCACGCAGCGGCTCGACCAGCTTGAGGTTCATTTCCTCCGGCAGGCCACCGACGTTGTGGTGCGACTTGATCACGTGGGCCTTGCCGCTCTTGGCGCCAGCCGACTCGATCACGTCCGGGTAGATGGTGCCCTGGGCAAGGAACTGGATGTTTTCCAGCTTGCTGGCCTCGGCATCGAACACGTCGATGAAGGTGCGGCCGATGATCTTGCGCTTCTTCTCCGGGTCGGCTTCGCCTTCCAGGTTGTCGAGGAACTGCTTCTCAGCGTCGGCGCGAATGACCTTGACGCCCATGTTCTCCTTGAACATGGCCATCACCTGGTCACCTTCGTGCAGGCGCAGCAGGCCGTTGTCGACAAATACGCAGGTCAGCTGGTCGCCGATGGCGCGGTGCAGCAGCGCGGCAACCACCGAGCTGTCGACGCCGCCAGACAGGCCCAGCAGAACGTTGGCCGAACCCACTTGTGCACGCACCTGGGCGATGGCGTCTTCAACGATGTTGGATGGGGTCCACAGGGCCTCGCAGCCACAGATGTCCTGCACGAAGCGGGACAGGATGCGACCGCCCTGCTTGGTGTGGGTCACTTCCGGGTGGAACTGCACACCGTAGTAGCCGCGGGTGTCGTCGAACATGCCGGCGATCGGGCAGCTTGGGGTGCTGGCCAATACATGGAAATTGCCCGGCATCTGGGTGACCTTGTCGCCGTGGCTCATCCACACGTCCAGGCCCAGTACGCCGTCAGCGTCGATGTGATCTTCGATGCCGTCGAGCAGGCGGCTCTTGCCGACCACGTCCACGCGGGCATAACCGAACTCACGCAGGTCGGAACCTTCGACCTTGCCGCCCATCTGTTCGGCCATGGTCTGCATGCCGTAGCAGATGCCCAGCACCGGCACGTTCAGGTCGAACACTGCCTGCGGCGCGCGCGGGCTATTGGCTTCGTGGACCGACTCGGGGCCGCCGGCGAGGATGATGCCGCGCGGGTTGAATTCGCGGATCGCTTCATCGTCCATGTCGAACGGGTGCAGCTCGCAGTACACGCCGATCTCGCGCACGCGGCGGGCAATCAGCTGGGTGTACTGGGAACCGAAATCGAGGATCAGGATGCGGTGAGCGTGAATGTCGAGGGCCATGACTCAATCTCTGATGCAGTTGCAAGCGTCAAGCCGCAAGCTGCAAGTTGATCGGGGAGAACGCGGTAGTCGCTGCAGCGCAACTACCGCTTGTAGCTTTAAGCTTGTCGCTTACCGCTGGGGGCGTTAGCCGACGCGGTAGTTAGGGGCTTCTTTGGTGATCTGCACGTCATGCACGTGGGACTCGGCCATGCCGGCGCCGGTGATGCGTACGAACTCCGGCTTGGTGCGCATCTCTTCGATGGTTGCGCTGCCGGTGTAGCCCATGGACGAACGCAGGCCGCCCATCAGTTGGTGGATGATCGCCGCCAGCGCACCTTTGTACGGCACACGGCCTTCGATGCCTTCCGGTACCAGCTTCTCGGCACCGGCCGAGGAGTCCTGGAAGTAACGGTCGGACGAGCCTTGCGCCTGTGCCATGGCACCCAGCGAGCCCATGCCGCGGTAGGCTTTGTAGGAACGGCCCTGGAACAGCTCGACTTCACCTGGCGCCTCTTCGGTACCGGCGAACATCGAACCCATCATCACGCAGGAAGCACCGGCTACGATGGCCTTGGACAGGTCACCAGAGAAGCGGATGCCGCCGTCGGCGATCAGTGGCACACCGGTGCCTTCCAGTGCAGCGGCAACGTTGGCGATGGCGCTGATTTGCGGCACGCCGACGCCTGCAACGATACGGGTGGTGCAGATAGAGCCCGGGCCGATACCGACCTTGACCGCGTCAGCGCCGGCTTCGGCCAGGGCCTTGGCCGCAGCGCCGGTGGCGATGTTGCCGCCGATCACCTGCACCTGCGGGTAGGTTTCCTTCACCCAGCGCACGCGGTCGATCACACCCTTGGAGTGACCGTGGGCAGTGTCGACCACCACCACGTCAACCCCGGCAGCAACCAGGGCGGCTACGCGCTCGCCGGTGTCCTTGCCAGTGCCGACGGCAGCGCCGACGCGCAGGCGACCTTGGTCGTCCTTGCTGGCCAGCGGGTAGGCCTTGGCCTTTTCGATGTCCTTGACGGTCATCATGCCCTTGAGGTTGAACTTGTCGTCAACGATCAGGACTTTTTCCAGGCGGTGCTTGTGCAGCAGCTCGCGCACTTCGTTCTTGTCGGCGCCTTCGCGCACCGTGACCAGGCGCTCTTTTGGCGTCATCACGTCGCGGACCTTGGCGTCCAGGCGGTTTTCGAAGCGCACGTCACGGGAAGTGACGATGCCGACCAGGTCACCGTTGGCCAGCACTGGCACGCCGGAGATGTTGTTCAGGCGGGTCAGCTCGAACAGGTCGCGCACGGTAGCGTCGGCGTCGATGGTGATCGGGTCCTTGACCACGCCAGCCTCGAACTTCTTGACCTTGCGAACTTCGCCGGCCTGCTGCTCGATGGTCATGTTCTTGTGGATGATGCCGATGCCGCCTTCCTGAGCCATGGCAATGGCCAGGCGCGCTTCGGTCACGGTATCCATGGCGGCGGAAACCAGCGGAATGTTCAGCTCGATGCCACGAGTCAAACGGGTCTTGAGACTGACTTCATTGGGCAGTACCTCGGAATAGCCAGGTACAAGGAGGATATCGTCGAAGGTCAGGGCTTCTTGGCTGATACGCAGCATCGCGGGGGCTCCCGGGCGGGAAAAATGGAAGCGCGCCATTATACTCATGCACGGCGCGCCGCTCAATGTAAATCAAGCTTCAAGTTACAAGCGGCAAGCTACGAGAGTCGTCAGGCATACAGGCCGCTTTTTCTTGAAGCTTGCGACTCAAGGCTTGCAACTGACTTGCACCACCGTCACCGGCTGATCGAGCCAGTCGGCGAAGCTGTCGAGAAAGGCCTGGGTAAACCCGGCCTCGCCCCAGTTGTTGAAGATGAACCCCAGGTTGGAAAAGGCACATGGCTGCAGGTAAATGAAGCCATTGATGTCATCTTCGAAGCCGCACAGCGGGCAGGTGAAGTTGTCACTGACCGCCGGCATCCATTCTTCCAGGCTTTCGAACAGCGGCTCGCCCACCTCGCGCCGGCACTGCGGGCAGCCGGCTTCTTCAAGAAACCCTTCGGTGGGGGTATAAATGCAACGCTTGAGCACCACTTCCAGGCCGTTGGTCTGCTCGCCAAAAGGCAACAACTCAGGCCGCAGGGCTACCTTGCGGGCGCCTGCAGCCAGGGCGTGGCCCATGCGGTTGCCGGTACGGCCACAGGTGCTCAGCTGCTCCTCGACCACTTTCTCGCGTACCAGCCAGCGCACGATGGCACGGGCGCGGGCTTCGTGCACCGGCACGGTAGACAGCTTGGGAACGATAATGCTCTGGGTGTTCATGAACGGTACAAGCCTGCAAAACTGCGGTAAGGGCGCAATTCTACCGCTCAGGCGCCGAGGTAGCGACCGATCAGCGCCAAGCCGCTGGCCAGCACCAGCCAGGTGACCAGGCGCACAAAGGCTTCGCGCGACAGCCTGTGGGTCAGCCCACGGCCGACCCACAAGCCGATGAACATGACCGGCAGCAGGCATGCAGCCAGCAAGAGCAGGCTCTGGTCGGCGTAAACACCGGCGACCAGGAACAATGCCAGGCGCACCACCGTGCTGCAGCTGATCAGCGCGCTCTGGGTGGCGCGCACCTGTTCCTTTCGTTCCAGGCGTGCACTCAGGTACAGCGCATAAAGAAAACCGCCGCTGCCGAACAGCGCCCCGAACAGCCCGCCTGCCGTACCCATTGGCACTGCCCAGAAACCCGACAGGTTCGCCGGCCGTACTCTGACCGCCAGGCTATACAGCGCGTAGGCCGTAACGAACAGGCCCATCAACAGCAACAGCACGTCAGACTGCAAACGCAGCAGGAACACCACGCCCAACGTGCAGCCCAGGGCCATGAACGGCAACAGCCGCAGCAACTCGCCGCGCACCACATCACGGCGCGAAGGCAGCAGGTTGCCGAAGGCGGCGACAAAATCGAGCAACACCAGTAGCGGAATGATTCGTGACAACGGCATGAAATGGATCAGCACCGGGCCCGCCACCAGGGCCGTGCCGACACCGGCAATGCCAAAGACGACGTAGGCCACGCCGACGCCGAGCAGGATGGGCAGCCAGTCAAGGCCGGTGAGCGACAGTTCAGTGAGCATGGCAGCAGTTCCAGGGAGCATAGGCAAAGGTTAGCCAGCTGAGAGCCATGCCGACTAATATGGCTTTATCGCCAAAGCCATCTCGAAAAGGCATGACATGACGTCCATCCGCCAGTTGCGTTACTTCGTGGAAATCGCCGAGTGCGGCAGCTTCAGCGGTGCCGCTGAACGCCTGTTCATCGCGCAGTCGGCACTCAGCCGGCAGATCAAGGAGCTGGAAGAGCAACTGGGCACGCCATTGTTCGAGCGCACCGCCCGCCTGCCGCGCCTGACCCCGGCCGGCCAGGCGTTGCTGGAGCGGGCACGGCGCCTGCTGGCCGACCTGGCGCAGGCAGAGCGGGTGACCCGCGATATTGGCCAAGGGTTGCAAGGCAGCTTGCGCCTGAACCACTCCAGCACCGTCCCGTTGACCGGCCCGCTGCTGGCGCGTTTGAGCGGTTACCTGCACGCTAACCCGGGGGTTGCACTGGACATCGCCCAGCAGTCGTCGGAGGCCCAACTGGAAGACATCGCGGCGGGGCGGCTGGATATCGGCCTGTTGCGCTTGCCGGTGCTTCGCCAGCATGAAGGCGTGGTGCTGCATGAACTGTTCAGCGAGCCCTTGCTGCTTGCGGTGGCGGCCGGGCATCCGTTGGCCGGTGTGGCGCAGGTGGCGCTGCAGCAGTTGCGCGACGAGCGCTTCATTTCCATTCCGCACCGTGAGCGCGGCGGGCTGAGCTACCTGGCAGCCTCGTTGTGCATGGATGCGGGCTTTTTCCCGCAGGCGGCGCAGGTGCTGTCGCGCAAAACGACCCAGTTGCAGCTGATCCAGGCAGGTTTTGGCGTGGCGCTGCTGCCGCAATGCATGCGCGACATTGCGCCGGCCTCTATCAGTTTCGTCACCCTGGAGGGGGGCCGGGAAAGCACCGTGGCCCTGGCGTGCCGGCGCGATGCAGAGCAATTGGTGCGCCAGTTCGTGGCCGCGATGAAAGATCACGGCTAGCCCGCAACGCCCGGTAGGGTATGATGCCGGCCATGATCAGAGACCCTTTCGAACGACTCGGCCTGGACCGCGAGGTCCTGACGGTCAGCCAACTCAACGGCCGCGCACGCGTGCTGCTCGAGGACGTGTTCCGCAGCGTGTGGGTGGAAGGCGAGATTTCCAACCTCGCCCGCCCGGCGTCTGGCCACATGTACTTCACCCTCAAGGACAGCGGTGCCCAGGTACGCTGCGCCCTGTTCCGGCAGAGCGCCACGCGGGTGCGCCAAGCGCTGCGCGATGGCCTGGCGGTGCGGGTGCGGGGCAAGGTTTCGCTGTTCGAGGGCCGGGGTGATTATCAGCTGATTCTCGACACCGTCGAGCCGGCGGGGGATGGCGCGCTGCGCCTGGCATTCGAGGCCTTGAAGGAAAAGCTCGGTGCCGAAGGGCTGTTCAGCGCCGAACGCAAGAAACCCTTGCCTGCCCACCCGCAACGCATTGGTGTCATCACCTCCCCCTCCGGCGCGGTGATCCGCGACATCATCAGTGTGTTCGGCCGCCGCGCCCCGCAGGTGGAACTGAACCTGATACCCACGGCGGTACAGGGCCGCGAGGCCATCGCACAGATCGTGCGTGCCATCCGCCTGGCCGACGGCCTTGGCTTCGATGCGCTGATCCTGGCCCGTGGTGGCGGCTCGCTGGAAGACCTGTGGTGCTTCAACGAAGAAGCCGTAGCCCGCGCCGTGGCTGCCTGCGTCACACCGATTGTCAGCGCAGTCGGCCATGAGACCGATGTGTCCATCAGCGACTTCGTGGCAGACGTTCGCGCCCCCACTCCGTCTGCCGCCGCAGAGCTGCTGGCGCCCGACAGCAGTGGTATTCGCCAACGCCTGGACGGGCTGCAGCGGCGCTTGTTGCTGCGCATGCAGAACCGCCTGAGCCATGACCGCCTGCGCCTGGACTCGCTGACCAGGCGCCTGCGCCACCCAGGTGAGCGCTTGCGTCAGCAGGCCCAGCGCCTGGACGACCTGGACATGCGCCTGCGCCGGGCGTTCCTGATCAGCCTCAACCAGCGCCGTGAGCGTTTGGCGCGGGCAGAAACCCGCCTGGCTGCGCAACACCCGGGGCGCAACCTGAAACTGCTGGCCCAGCGCCTGGACAGCCTGGCCGAGCGCCTGCCACGGGCCATGCGCGAACTGCTCAAGGACCGCCGCCAGCGCTTCCAGGCCCAGTTGCAGACGCTGCAGGTGGTCAGCCCGCTGGCCACACTGGCGCGCGGCTACAGCATCCTGCTCGACGACCACGGCCAGGCGATTCGCAGCGCCGAACAGACCCGCAACGGCCAACGCCTTACGGCACGCCTGGACCAGGGCGAGCTGCTGGTGCGCGTGGAAGACAATCACCTGACTCCGGTCACCCTTTCGCTATTGGACTGACACATGCCCCGCCTGCTTGCCTCCCTGTTCGCCCTTTCCCTGTTACTGCTGGCCGGCGGCGCCCAGGCCAGTTACATCACGCGTGCGCTGAACAAGCCGGTGCCCGGCGGCGTGGCGGTGGTCAACCTCGGCCCTGCCGCCAGCGCCCCCGAAGCGCGCTTCGACGGCAAGCCGGTGCTGGTGGTCAAGGAGCAGGAGAACTGGTTGGCCATTGTCGGAATCCCGCTGACCCAGAAGCCGGGTACTGCCCTGCTCAGCCAAGGCGGGCGCAACCTGCCGTTCAGCGTGGGTAGCAAAAAGTACCCCGAACAGCGCATTACCCTGAAGAACACCCGCCAGGTCAACCCGAACCCCGCCGACCTCAAGCGCATCGACCGCGAGCTGGCTGAGCAGATCAAGGCCTACCGCAGTTTCAGCCCTGCCCTGCCCAGCAACCTGATCCTCGACAAGCCGGTCAACGGCCCGTTGTCGAGCAAGTTCGGCGTGCGTCGCTTTTTCAATGGCGAGGAACGCAACCCGCATGCCGGGCTGGACTTCGCGGTGCCGGCAGGTACGCCCATCAAGACCCCGGCCAATGGCAAGGTGATTCTGGTGGGGGATTACTTCTTCAATGGCCGCACGGTATTCGTGGACCACGGCCAGGGCTTCATCAGCATGTTCTGCCACATGTCGAAGATCGATGTGCAGGTGGGGCAGCAACTGCGCCGGGGCGAGGTAGTCGGGCGCGTGGGCTCAACCGGCCGGGCTACCGGGCCGCACATGCACTGGAACGTGAGCCTGAACGATGCGCGGGTGGATCCGGCGATTTTCATCGGCGCGTTTCAGCCCTGAGACCGCAGCGCCAGACTCGCCGACAAACCCCGCCTCCACAGCGTTCCAGCCCTGTGACAGTGCTGTGGAAGCTGGCTTGCCGGCGATGAGGCGAGAATTGGTCAACGGGGTTCCACTGTGTTGCGCCAGCTAAAACTACCGCGCAACAATGAACAACCCCACGGGTGAATCCAGCCATAAAATCTCGCTCATACGCTTTTTTTAAGCATTCCTCTCAATTTTTTCCGAACGCTTGCCATCCCCCACCCCACTGGTTAAGTTTGAAGGCATGAAAACCTTCAGCACCCTCATCCTGCTCCGACAACATCGCAGCCTCAGCCTGGTCAGCGCACGACTACCAGGCTGAATCGCGTCGCCTCGCCTCTTCATCTTGTTATCGCTCGGCAGGCCCGATTTCGGCCGCACACAAAAGGATTGCTTCCATGTCCATGCTCAAAGACCCTTCGAAAAAATACCGCGCCTTCCCGACTATCGACCTGCCTGACCGCACCTGGCCGTCGAAGACCATCACCGCAGCGCCCATCTGGTGCAGCTCCGACTTGCGTGATGGCAACCAGTCGCTGATCGAGCCGATGGATTCGGAGAAGAAACTGCGCTTCTGGAAGACCCTGGTCCAGGTGGGCGTGAAGGAAATCGAAGCGGCGTTCCCGTCTGCCTCGCAGACCGATTTCGACTTCGTGCGCACCCTGATCGAAGACGGCCACATCCCGGACGACACCACGATCCAGGTGCTCACCCAAGCCCGTGAAGACCTGATCGCGCGTACCTTCGAGTCGCTGCGTGGCGCGAAAAAGGCCATCGTCCACCTGTATAACGCCACCTCCCCCGCGTTCCGCCGCATTGTCTTCAACCAGGACAAGCAAGGCGTGAAAGACATCGCGGTGAACGCCGCCAAGCTGTTCGTCAAGTATGCCGCCCAGCAGCCCGAAACCCACTGGACCTTCCAGTACTCGCCAGAAACCTTCAGCGCGACGGAAATGGAATTCGCCAAGGAAGTGTGCGACGCGGTCATCGAGGTGTGGAACCCGACGCCAGAGCACAAGGTCATCCTCAACCTGCCGGCCACCGTGGAAGTCTCCACGCCGAACATCTACGCCGACCAGATCGAATGGTTCTGCCGCAATGTCAGCCGCCGCGACAGCGTGATCATCAGCCTGCATTGCCACAACGACCGTGGCACCGGCATTGCCGCCACCGAACTGGGCCTGATGGCCGGTGCCGATCGCGCCGAAGGCTGCCTGTTCGGCAACGGCGAGCGGACCGGTAACGTCGACTTGGTGACCTTGGCACTGAACCTGTACACCCAAGGTATCGACCCGCTGCTGGACTTCTCCGACATCGACGGCGTGCGCAAGGTGGTCGAAGAGTGCAACCAACTGCCCGTGCACCCACGCCACCCTTATGTCGGCGACCTGGTGCACACTGCGTTCTCCGGCTCGCACCAGGACGCCATCCGCAAAGGCTTCGCCAAGCAGCAGGAAGGCGAGCTGTGGGAAGTGCCGTACCTGCCGATCGACCCGGCCGATATCGGCCGCAGCTACGAGGCGGTCATCCGCGTCAACAGCCAGTCGGGCAAAGGCGGCATCACCTACCTGCTCGAGCAGGAGTACGGTATCAGCCTGCCGCGCCGCATGCAGATCGAGTTCAGCCAGGTTGTGCAGGGTGAAACCGACCGTTTGGGCCTGGAAATGACCGCTCAGCAAATCTACAGCCTGCTGCACAAGGAATACCTGCAGGCCAACGCGCCATACGCCCTGGTCAGCCACCGCCTGCAGGAAGAAAACGGCCATAGCGCCGTGGAAGTGGAAGTCGCCGGCGAAGGCGAAACCACCCTGCACTGGCGCGGCAAGGGCAATGGCGCCCTGGAGGCCCTGGTTGCCGGCCTGCCGGTTGCCGTGGAGATCATGGACTACAACGAGCACGCGATTGGTGCTGGCACCAACGCCAAGGCGGCGGCCTACATCGAGTTGCGCGTGGCCGGTGGCCGCCCGGTGCACGGTGTGGGTATCGACGAAAACATCACCACCGCCAGCTTCAAGGCACTGTTCAGCGCCCTGAACCGCTCGCTGAGCCAGCAGGAAGCCAAAGCGGCCTGAGCCCTGCCTGCTGAATGAGAAAGCCCGCATCGTTTGATGCGGGCTTTTTTGTTGGCCCTGTACTGGCCCTATCGCTGGCAAGCCAGCTCCCACGGGGATTGCATCAGGGCTGACAGGTGCTTGTCACAAGATATGCAGCGCCTG
>NZ_DKJF01000084.1:0-30637 GCF_002454615.1 Pseudomonas sp. UBA6699 | reverse complement strand
AGACCAGATACCGCTGGTTGATTGAAGCAGCCTTGAAAACAAAGCCACTTCAAAAGTGGCGGACTCAGCAGGATTCGAACCTGCGACCGCTCGGTTCGTAGCCGAGTACTCTATCCAGCTGAGCTATGAGTCCGTGTCTTGCCGCGCATTATAGGTCGCTGGAACATTTTTGCAAGAACGTTTTCGTTTAAAATCAACTACTTAGCGTTCCTACCCGTTACAGCGCCCTACGCAAATAATGGCGGTGAAGGGGGGATTCGAACCCCCGATACCCTTATGAGGTATACTCCCTTAGCAGGGGAGCGCCTTCGGCCACTCGGCCACCTCACCGCAACACGAGGCGAATATTAAAGAACCTCTTTCACCTTTGCAACCCTTTTTTTGAAAAAAACTTCAAAAAAATTAAAGGCTTGGCTCTTCATCCTTCTCTTTCTTGATCCGCAGGTAGATTTCCTCGCGGTGAACAGCCACTTCCTTCGGCGCGCTAACGCCTATACGTACCTGGTTGCCCTTCACGCCGAGCACCGTCACGGTAATCTCGCCGTCTCCAATGATCAGGCTCTCGGCGCACCGACGAGTCAGAATCAACATAGCTTTCTCCTTACGCAAAACATTCAGGGGTAACAGTCTTGGGGTCAGGGCCGGCCGCGGACGACGACCAGCCCGGTCGCACGCTGCACAGGGCAGGACAGGGCCTGCGCAGCGAGCAGAAACACGAAGGGCGCGGCTGGTGCCGCGCCCTTGCAGTGCAGCGCCTTACTCGCCCTGTCGGGCAGGGGCGTCAAGCTCGAACGCGGTGTGCAGCGCGCGTACGGCCAGCTCCAGGTACTTTTCTTCGATCACGACCGAAACCTTGATCTCGGAGGTGGAGATCATCTGGATGTTGATGCTCTCCTTGGCCAGCGCCTCGAACATGCGGCTGGCAACCCCGGCGTGCGAGCGCATGCCGACGCCAACGATGGAGACCTTGGCGATCTTGGTGTCGCCGATCACTTCGCGGGCACCGATTTCACGGGCGGTGTTTTCCAGCACGCTCTGCGCCTTCTCGTACTCGTTGCGGTGCACGGTGAAGGTGAAGTCGGTGGTGTTATCGTGGGCAACGTTCTGCACGATCATGTCCACTTCGATGTTCGAAGCACTGATCGGGCCGAGGATCTTGAAGGCCACGCCCGGGGTGTCCGGCACGCCGCGAATGGTCAGCTTGGCTTCATCACGGTTGAAGGCGATACCGGAAATGATCGGCTGTTCCATGGATTCCTCTTCATCAATGGTAATGAGGGTACCCGGACCCTCCTTGAAGCTGTGCAGCACGCGCAGCGGAACGTTGTACTTGCCGGCGAACTCCACCGAACGGATCTGCAGCACCTTGGAACCGAGGCTGGCCATTTCCAGCATCTCTTCGAAGGTGATTTTCTCCAGGCGACGGGCCTGCGGCACTACGCGCGGGTCGGTGGTGTAGACGCCATCCACATCGGTGTAGATCTGGCACTCGTCAGCTTTCAGCGCTGCCGCCAGGGCCACGCCGGTGGTGTCGGAGCCGCCGCGACCGAGGGTGGTGATGCTGCCGTGCTCGTCGACCCCCTGGAAGCCCGCAACCACGACCACGCGGCCTTCCTTGAGGTCGGCACGAATCTTGTGGTCGTCGATTTGCAGGATGCGCGCCTTGTTGTGCGCGCTGTCAGTGAGAATGCGCACCTGGTTGCCGGTGTAGGACACCGCTGGCACACCACGCTTGATCAAGGCCATGGTCAGCAAGGCAATGGTCACCTGCTCACCGGTCGACACGATCACGTCCAGTTCACGCGGAACCGGCTGATCGGTGATCTGCTTGGCCAGGTCGATCAGGCGATTGGTTTCACCGCTCATGGCCGACAGCACGACGACCAGGTCGTCGCCCGCTTCACGGTGTTTCTTGACCTTATCGGCTACCTGCTCGATCCGCTCGATGGAACCGACAGAGGTGCCGCCAAATTTCTGTACGATCAACGCCATTTCAATGGTGCCTCAGCCCATACAGGGCCCCAAAAAACAATCCAACATGAAGGGGTGGCGGAAGTGGCCGGTGACGCTGCTGCCTGCCCCCGGGTGCGGCACCCGGGGGCTTGGCACCCGCCACTGAACCGCCTACCCCTTCATCTCAAAGTCCCTGCTCTGCGAATGGCACGGCCAGCGCCAGGGCCTTGTCCAGCGCAGCAACGTCGACGCCACCGCCCTGGGCCATGTCCGGACGGCCACCGCCCTTGCCACCCACCGCCGCAGCGGCTTGCTTCATCAGATCGCCAGCCTTGAGTTGGCTGGAGAGGTCCTTGGTCACGCCGGCCACCAACACGACCTTGCCCTCATGCTCGCTGCCCAGCAGGATCACTGCGTGGCCGAGCTTGTTCTTCAACTGATCGACCAGGGCCAGCAGGGCCTTGCCATCCTGCCCATCCAGGCGGGCGGCGAGGACCTTGGCACCCTTGACCTCAACAGCCGCGTTGGAGAGATCGTCCCCTGCGGCGCTGGCGGCCTTGGCCTGCAGCTGTTCCAGCTGCTTCTCCAGCTGACGGTTGCGCTCAAGCACAGCCGACAACTTGTCGATCAGGTTGTCACGGTTACCCTTGACCAGTTGCGCGGCTTCCTTGACCTGCTCTTCGGCAGCATTCAGGTAGGCCAGCGCAGCGGCGCCGGTGACTGCTTCGATACGGCGTACGCCAGAGGCCACGCCGCCTTCGCTGATGATCTTGAACAGGCTGATGTCACCGGTACGCTTGGCGTGGATACCGCCACACAGCTCTACCGAGAAATCGCCACCCATGGTCAGCACGCGCACGGTATCGCCGTATTTCTCACCGAACAGCGCCATGGCACCTTTGGCCTTGGCGGTTTCGATGTCGGTCAGTTCGGTCTCGACCGGGGTGTTCTTGCGCACTTCGCGGTTGACGATGTCTTCCAGCTGCTTGAGCTGCTCCGGCTTCACCGCTTCGAAGTGGCTGAAGTCGAAACGCAGGCGCTGGCTGTCGACCAGCGAGCCCTTCTGTTGCACGTGCTCGCCCAGCACCTGACGCAACGCTTCGTGCAGCAGGTGGGTAGCCGAGTGGTTCAGCGAGGTGGCGTGCTGAACGTCTGCATCGACCTTGGCCTCCACCGGCGCACCGATCAGCAGCGCACCGCTGGTGACCACACCGTGGTGCAGGAAGGCCCCGCCGGTCTTGGTGGTATCGCGTACGTCGAAGCGTGCAGCACCCGCCTGCAGGTACCCGCTGTCACCCACCTGGCCGCCGGACTCGGCGTAGAACGGCGTGCGGTCGAGCACCACTACGCCCTGCTCGCCCACCCCCAGCTGGTCGACCGATTGGCCGTCCTTGTACAGGGCGATGATCTTGCCCTGGCCTTCGGTTGCGTCGTAACCGAGGAACTCGGTGGCGCTGTCGACCTTGACCAGGCTGTTGTAGTCCATGCCGAAGGCGCTGGCAGAACGGGCGCGCTCACGCTGGGCGTCCATTTCGCGTTCGAAGCCGGCTTCGTCGATGGTCAACTCGCGCTCACGGGCAATGTCGGCCGTCAGGTCCATCGGGAAACCGTAGGTGTCATACAGCTTGAACACCACATCGCCGGGTACCACGGCGCCTTGCAACTGGGCCAGATCTTGCTCGAGGATGCGCAGGCCCTGCTCCAGGGTCTTGGCGAACTGCTCTTCTTCGGCCTTGAGCACGCGCTCGATGTGCGCTTGCTGGCTGGTCAGCTCGGGGAAGGCTTCGCCCATTTCGGCCACCAGGGCAGCAACGATCTGGTAGAAGAAGCTGCCCTTGGCGCCCAGCTTGTTACCGTGGCGGCAAGCGCGGCGGATGATGCGGCGCAGTACATAGCCACGGCCTTCGTTGGATGGCAGCACGCCGTCGGCAATCAGGAAGCCGCAGGAGCGGATGTGGTCGGCCACCACTTTCAGCGAAGCCTGGCCGTCATTGCTGCAACCGATGGCCTTGGCCGCCGCTGCCAGCAGGTTCTGGAACAGGTCGATCTCGTAGTTGGAGTGCACGTGCTGCAGCACGGCGCTGACACGCTCCAGGCCCATGCCGGTGTCCACCGACGGCGCTGGCAGTGGGTGCAGCACGCCATCGGCAGTGCGGTTGAACTGCATGAAGACGTTGTTCCAGATCTCGATGTAGCGGTCACCGTCTTCTTCCGGCGAACCGGGCGGGCCACCCCAGATGTCCGGGCCGTGGTCGTAGAAGATCTCGGTGCATGGGCCGCACGGGCCAGTATCGCCCATGGTCCAGAAGTTGTCGGATGCGTAGGGGGCGCCCTTGTTGTCACCGATGCGCACCATGCGCTCGGCAGGCACGCCGACTTCCTTGGTCCAGATGTCGTAGGCTTCGTCGTCGGTGGCGTAGACCGTGACCCAGAGCTTTTCCTTGGGCAGGTTCAGCCATTTTTCCGAGGTCAGGAAGGTCCAGGCGAAGGTGATGGCGTCGCGCTTGAAGTAGTCGCCGAAGCTGAAGTTGCCCAGCATTTCGAAGAACGTGTGGTGACGCGCGGTGTAACCGACGTTTTCCAGATCGTTGTGCTTGCCGCCCGCGCGCACGCACTTCTGGCTGCTGACCGCACGGGTATAGGCACGCTTCTCGGCACCGAGGAAGCAGTCCTTGAACTGGTTCATGCCTGCGTTGGTGAACAGCAGGGTGGGGTCGTTGTTCGGGATCAGCGAACTGGAGGCAACTCGGGTATGGCCCTGCTCTTCGAAGAAGCGAAGGAAGGCTTCACGGATTTCTGCGCTTTTCATAGGTTCTTCCACGGAAACGGCGGCCGTTTGGGCTAATACGTCGAATCGACGAAACGACGGCAAAGGGCGCCATTATAGCCAGCCTGAACAGGAGATACAGTGTGTTTGTACACCAGAACGGCATTGCGCGGATGAAATGCCGTTCATCGACACTGTCAAGGTCGCCTGGCAGCGCTGCACGGCCACGCTGGCGGTACATAAGCAACACCTGGGCACCCAGCCCAAAGGGGATGCTGCGCCTTTCTTCTCGATACCGGAATGCGCGATGCCTGAGCTGAACCTGTCCAAACTGCACTCGGACCCACACCCGCTCCCCCACCCTACGCCATTGATCAATGCCAGCCCCGTCTATTACCTCGACGATCGGCAGGCTGGCAGCCACCACACCGCATTCATCAACAAGGACCACCCCCAGCAGCAGACAGAGGTGAAGTACATACAGGCTGATGGCAATGTGCGTATCACCCTGGAACGCGCCTATGCGCTGGGGCGACGCTACCGTCGCCTGGCGCCCAGCACCGAGCTGCTGGTGTTCAATGTCGCCCCGCGCGCCACAGGTTCGGACGCACGGCAAAAACGCGTGCAGATCGCGACCCACGACTGCTTGCTGGAAGTCACGGTCAACGGCGCGGTATTCATGGTCGCCCAGCATACCGCCGAAGCCATTGCCATTCGCCTGACCGACGGCGGACACCAGGTGGTCATTACCGGGCAGGTCCGCAAGCCGGTACTGATCGACATGATCGGCAGCGGCAACAGCATCGAGACAGGGGCCGGCATGGTGCACATTGATGCGCACACCGGCACGCACCAGGTAGTCGTCGGTAGCGGCCCTGTCCTGATCGACAAAGGCGATGCGGTGGTCAATGTCACCGGCCACTGCCTGCTTGGCCAGGCCAATTCCAGCACCGTGCTCTACCGCAACACGGCGTACGATGCGCACCTGGCCCAGCCTGTAGCGGCCGAGCATCAGGCGCTAGGCCGCATCGGTGTGCAAGTGACGGGTGATGAGGCGTTCCGCCAGGCGGTAGAGGATGCGCTGGTGCTGATGCGCAAATTGCCGTGCGGCCAAGCACTGCTGGCAGGCCTGGACAACAAGGCCGGGCATACCGGAAAACCGATCAGGGTGAGCGAAGCGGCCAGGCAACAGTTCACTTGCTACACGCCCAGCGATGACGAGCAGGACGAAGACGAAGGCCACTTCATCATCAACGAAAACCAGAGCAGCTGGGGCTACAGCGGTGGCATGCTGGCCTACAACCCGAACTGGTCGACGGCAACCCAATTGCCGCTGCTGGACCTGTACCGCTGCCTGTGCCAGGGCTGGAATTCCATGACCGGCACCGTGTTCCCAGGCCAGACAGAGGTTCAGGGCACTTACGGCGCCTACCCGGTAGACAACCTGTTACTGCAAAGCATCGGCTTGCCCACCGACTGCAGATTCAACTTTGGGGGCGCTACTGCGCTTAACACCAACCCCGCCGCTTTCACTGAAAACGGATTACGCCAGGCACTGCAACTGGAACTGCGCACGCAACTGTAAGCAACGCCTCAGCTCAACCGCTGCCCTGCATCGGGCACGATCAGAAGCCCTGCCCTGAGGCCATTCTTGACCTTGGGGTTGGGGAAGATGATGCGCGCGCCCTCTTCCTCGACCACCCAACGCATCTCGGCCAGGTCTTCAGCCAGCAGGTAACCTTTGCTCAGTTCGGAAAAATTCTCGATATCCGCCGGCAGGTGCAGGTGAAAGCTGTCGCTGTGCTTGATGATTTCGCGGGAGACACTGAACAGCTGCAGGCCTTCCAGCGAGTCTTCGTCTTCGGGTTCTTCAGCCGTGATGATCCTGATCAGGCGGTCTTCGAGCTTGTCGAGGTTGACTTGCTCGTTCTGGCCGAACGGGCGGGCCTTGCCCAGCTCCAGGGTGAACGCTTCAGCCTCCAGCTGTTCGTAGGTAAAGGCGCTGAAGGTGATGGAAGGCTTGCTTTGCAGCAATACCGCCTGCATGCCCGCCGCTGCCAGGCGTGCCAGTTGGCGACGAGAGTGCTGGCGCCCCTCTTTATAGGGGTACAAGGCAAACTGCTCGATCTTCGAACCGCGGATGGCAGTATGCAGATCGTAATGCAGGCGGCTGCGCCCCGGCTTGCTGAAGAACACCCGGGCGAACTGCTCGAGCTCGGCCGCACGCAACGCCTCGAAACCGCTGGACAGCTCGTGGCGCCCGTTGAACAGGCGGTTGATGTCCTGTTCGATGAAACGCTCACCCTTGCGCATCGCCACCGGGTTGCCGAACAGGAACAACACCCGCGCCTTGGGCTTGATCGACCCGTCGGCCACGCCATGCAGCAGCCGTTCGAGCAACTCGATCGGCGCTGTCTCGTTACCATGAATACCGGCAGACAACAGCAAGTCCAGGCCGCAATCCTCGCTGTCGGGCGGGCGCACTTCGAGCGCCCCCTCCCCTAGCCAGCGCAAACGCGTGCCCTTGGTGGTCACTTGGGTCTTCTCGGCCGGTTCGTGATCGGTGAGGGTCAGCTCAAGCAATTTACCAAGGGCGAGCATAGGAACTTCCTTAGTGGGTGTGGCCGCAGTCGGGGCCATGGACGTGATCGTCGTCTTCGCCAAGCTCTGCAGGTTCCATTTCCAGCTGCAGGCTGACCAGGTTGGTGGCCATGGGCCGCAGCAGCAGGTTGGCGTACTCGGCGTCGCCTTCCTCGACATCCACACCGATCAGCAGCTGGCCGCGGCCATCCTGCTGGATCCACACTTCCTTGCCTTGCCAAACCACGGCAAAACGGGTGCAGGAGGTTTCGAGCTGGGTGCCGTCTTCATCTTCGAGGATCAGGCGCAGGGCGTCGGTCATTACAATTCTCTCTTCAAGGTTGGCGTTGGAACGGGTACACCGAGCCCAACTTCAGAATCTGGGTCAATTCATCCAGTGCGGTACGGCACTCCACCAGCAGTTGCGGGTCGGCCAGGTCCGCCTCGACCAGGCGATCACGGTAGTGCTTGTCGACCCATTGCAGCAGGGTGTCGTACAGCGGGGCGGTCATGATAACGCCTTGGTTGACCGCCGCCAGTTCCGTTCCATTCAAGGCCACGCGCAAACGCAGGCAAGCCGGGCCACCGCCGTTCTGCATGCTCTGCTTGAGGTCGAACACCTTGACCTCCTTCACCGGGCCGCCCTGGCGGGTCAACTGCCCAAGGTACGCCCAGACGCGTTCATTGTTGCGGCACTCTTCCGGCACCACCAGCAGCATGGAGCCGTCGTCACGGCTGAGCAACTGGCTGTTGAACAGGTAGGAACGCACTGCATCCTCTACCGCCACTGCCGAGCGCGGCACGCAGATGGCCTGGAAACGGCCGCCCTTGCTGGCCAGTTTAGCGCGCAACTGGCCCAATACCGTGTCAGTCTCGAGGAAAGCGTCCTCGTGGTAGAACAGCACCTCGCCATTGCCCACCGCAATCACGTCATTGTGGAACACGCCCTGGTCGATCACCGCCGGGTTCTGTTGAGCGTAGACCACCCCGTCCTCATGCAGGCCATGCAAACGGGCCACGGCCTGCGAGGCCTCCAGGGTCTGCCGGGCGGGGTATTTCTGCGGTGCCGGGTAACGGCTGTCGAATGCACTGCGGCCGTAGACGAAGAACTCCACGCCAGCCTCCCCATAGGCGCGGCAGAAGCGCGTATGGTTGGCAGCGCCCTCGTCACCGAACTGCGCCACGGCAGGCAACGCCGGGTGGTGGGCGAAGCGTTGCTCGTCGTTGAACATCGCGGCCAGCACGCGACTGGTGGTCGGGTGCTCGATGCTGCGGTGGTATTTGCAATTGAGGTTGGCGGCAGTGAAGTGCACGCGGCCATCGGCGGTGTCGGCACTGGGGCTGACCGTGGCAGCGTTGGCCACCCACATGCTCGAAGCCGAACAGGTGGCCACCAGCAACGGCATGGCCTCTTTGGCAGCGCGCTGGATCACGTCGGCATCGCTGCCGCTGAAGCCCAGACGGCGGAGCGCGGCCACATCCGGGCGCTCCTGCGGCGCCAGCACGCCCTGCTTGAAGCCCATGTCGGCCAATGCCTTCATCTTCGCCAGGCCCTGGCGTGCAGCTTCCCGCGGGCTGGAGCCTTGCTGGCTGTTGCTTTGCGAAGCCACGTTACCGTAGGACAGGCCGCCGTAGTTGTGGGTAGGCCCCACCAGGCCATCAAAATTCACTTCATAGGATTTCATCGGCAAGGCTCCGTGACCTGTTGTTATAGGGTGACGCCCGGCGTAAGGGTGGCCGGCAAGGCAAGGCTGGCAGTCTCCAGCGAAGCCACGGGGTAAGCGCAGTAGTCGGCCGCGTAATAGGCACTGGCGCGATGGTTGCCACTGGCACCGACGCCACCGAAGGGTGCGCTGCTGGCTGCACCGGTCAGTTGCTTGTTCCAGTTGACGATGCCGGCGCGGCTGCGCAGCCAGAAATGCTGGTAGCGGGCGCGCGAATCGGACAGCAAGCCGGCAGCCAGGCCGTACTGGGTGTTGTTGGCTTCATCGATGGCCGCATCGAAATCGGCATAGCGGACCACTTGCAGCAGCGGCCCGAAGAACTCTTCATCCGGGCGCTGTGCCACGGCGCTGACATCGATGATGCCAGGGGTAAGCAATGCGGCATCGGCTTGCGGCTGCGTCATTTCCAGCAGTTTCACCCCACCCTTGGCGGCCAGTTCAGCCTGGGCAGCCAGCAGCGCCTGCGCGGCCTGCAGCGAAATCACCGAGCCCATGAACGGTGCCGGCTGTTCATCGAACGCCCCCACCGTGATGGTTCTGCACACCTCGACCAGGCGCGCGAGCAGCGCATCGCCCCAGGCACCCTGGGGCACCAGCAGGCGACGTGCGCAGGTGCAGCGCTGGCCGGCGGAAATGAACGCCGACTGAATGATGGTGTAAACCGCAGCGTCGAGGTCCTTGACCTCGTCTACCAGCAATGGGTTGTTGCCACCCATTTCCAGCGCCAGGATCTTGTCCGGGCGCCCGGCAAACTGCTGGTGCAACAGGTTGCCAGTGCGGCTGGAACCGGTGAAGAACACGCCATCGATACCTGGGTCGCCAGCCAGTGCCACACCGGTTTCACGCCCGCCCTGAACCAGGTTCAGCACACCCGCCGGCAGGCCGGCGGCGATCCAGCAGTGCACTGTCAGTTCCGCCACCTTGGGGGTCAGCTCACTCGGTTTGAACACCACGCAGTTGCCCGCCAGCAGCGCCGGAACGATATGCCCGTTCGGCAGGTGGCCAGGGAAGTTGTAAGGGCCGAACACCGCGACCACACCATGGGGCTTGTGCCGCAGCACTGCCGTGGCATCGGCCAGCGGGCCGCTCTTTTCACCGGTGCGCTCACGGTAACTTTGTATGGAAATGGCCACCTTGTTGACCATGCTGGTCACTTCGGTGGCCGATTCCCACAGCGGCTTGCCGGTTTCCTCGCCAATGCACTGGGCCATGGCTTCGGCATGCGCCTTCAACTGTGCGGCAAACTGCTCCAGCACACCGATGCGCGCGTCCAGGCTCAGTTGCGCCCAGGCTGGGAACGCCTGGCGCGCAGCCTTTACGGCGGCGCCGACCTGGCTGGCGTCGGCGCCCTGCCCCTGCCAGATCACGACCTGGGTGACCGGGTTCAGCGATTGCAGGGGCTCGCCCTGGCCGGCCTGCCAATTGCCGGCGATGTAGTGCGTGGTCATTTATTGGCCCTCCCGGCTCGCCGACATGGGCACAGCGCGCACATTGTCGCCAGCGCCCATGCGCAGGCGTTTGGCGGTCAGCGGGTCGACCACCAGGGTTCCGGCGGCCAGACGCGCAGGTGCAGCGGTGATACGGCAGTCGTCGCGCTTGCGGTTGTGGATGATGTAGGGGGTGGCGTCATCGCCCGGCGTGCCAACCGCCAGCACCAGCGTCTGGCTGTCGCGCACGGCGCGGATCCTGCCGGTGTCACACTCGATGGCGGGGCCGGCGTCGAAAATGTCGACATAGCCCTGGTAAGTGAAACCTTCCTGCTTGAGCATGGCCAGTGCCGGCTCGGTGTCCTTGTGCACACGGCCGATCA
The DNA here is from genome assembly GCF_002454615.1 of Pseudomonas sp. UBA6699. NCBI lineage: Bacteria > Pseudomonadati > Pseudomonadota > Gammaproteobacteria > Pseudomonadales > Pseudomonadaceae > Pseudomonas > Pseudomonas sp. UBA6699. Next base: position 19,803 of record NZ_DKJF01000084.1, on the reverse strand, counting down.
CGTTGCGCGCCGCGTCTGACAGGAAGCAGGTGTACAGCGGGAACTTCGGCATCAGCTCGGCGATGAACGACTTGTTGCCCACGCCGGTCAGGTAGTCCGCCTGGCTGAACTCCATCTTGAAGAAGTGCCGGCCCAGGCTTTCCCAGAACGGCGAACGCCCCTGCTCATCCGACATGCCGCGCATTTCGGCGATGATCTTCTTGCCGAACAACTCGGGGAACTCGGCAATGAACAGCATGCGCGCCCGCGACAGCAAGCGGCCGTTGAGCCCGGCACGGTAGTCGCTGCGCAGGAACAGCGAGCACAGCTCGGAGTTGCCGGTCAGGTCGTTGGCCAGAAACAGCGTAGGGATTTCGCGGTAGATCTTCAGCTCCTGCGAGGCACTGACGGTCAGGCCGACCCGGTAGTTGTACCAAGGCTCGCGCAAGCCAACGGCACCGGCGATGGCACTGATGCCTACCACCAGGCCTTCGTCGTTTTCCAGCACGAACAGGTAGTCGGTGTCGCCGCGCTCAGCCTCGCCCCGAAAGCTCTTTTCCGCCCAACCTACGCGATGCTCCAGGCGCTCTTCGTTGGCCGGCAGCGTGGTCAGCCCGGTGGTGCCGGTGCTGCGTGCCAATTCGATCAACGCAGGCAAATCGCTGCTGCGTACAGGACGAACGATCATGCTATCTCCTTGTGCGGCGGCATGGGCCGGCGCGAAACTCTGCTAACGCATCAATCCCGAAACGCCTGTTGCCAGGCCTCAGGCCGCCACCAGGCGCACGCTGGCGCCCTCGCCTACGCCCAGCGCCTCGGCTGCTGCAACGCTCAGGCTGACCGGCTTGCCGGGCACCCAATCCAGCTCCAGCAGCACTGCCCGGTAGTCCTGCAACAGGCCGTTGCACACCAGGTACGGGCGCCCGCCCTTGGTTGGCACGTCGTCGATTTTCACTGGGGCCACCCGGCTCTGGGCGATCGAGCGGATGCCCGAGGTACGCGCATGCAGGGTTGGGCCGCCGTCGAATATGTCGATGTAGTGCTCGGTCTCGAAGCCCTCACGCATGAGGATGTCGAAGGTGATCTGCGCCCGCGGGTGCACCTGGCCCATGGCTTCCTGCGCCAGGTCTGGCAGCAGCGGCACGTAGATCGGGTAGTGCGGCATGAGTTCGGCGAGAAAGGTGCGGCTCTTCAGGCCGCACAGGCGCTCGGCATCGGCATAGTTGAGGTCGAAGAAATTGCGCCCAATGGCGTCCCAGAACGGCGATTCGCCCTTTTCGTCGCTGTAACCGACGATCTCGGTCACCACCGAGTCAGCGAAGCGTTCCGGGTGCGCAGCCATGAACAGCAGGCGGCCGCGGGAATTGAGTTCGGCCCAGCCGCTGTTCACCAGCTCTGGCAACACGTAGAAACTGGTCAGCAGGCTGTTGCCGGTCAGATCATGGCACAGCGAGAGCACGTGGATCTTGTTGTGGATCTTCAGCTCGCGCGAGGCGTGCACGAAGGTCTCGTTGCGAAAACTGTAGAACGGCTCGGAATAGCCAGCCGAGGCCACGATGGCCGAGCAGCCGGCGAGCTTGCCGGTTTCGCTGTCTTCGAGCACGAAGAAGTAGCTTTCCTCGCCATTGAAGCTGACCTCCGCGGCAAAGGACGTCTCGGAGGCGGCAATCTTGTCGCCCAGGCGAGCAGAGTCGTCCGGCAGCGAGGTGACACCAATGGGGCTGTCGGCAGCCATGCGCTGCACTTCGTTCAGGTCAGCCATTTGCGCGGGGCGCATCACCAGCATGGTGTCACTCCTTTGGAATACGGGCCGCTCATGGCGGCACGGAAAAACGGCAGGCGCATGGGCACCTGCTGTGGAATCGCAAATCGCCGGCCTGGTACAACCTTGGCTGCGGCCGGCGAAGGGACCGCAGGCGGATCAGCCTTGGGTCAGCGTGGCTACGGCGCGCTCGAAGCGGTCCAGGCCTGCATCGATATCGGCGTCTTCAACCACCAGGCTTGGCGCGAAGCGGACCACATCCGGACCGGCCTGCAGCACCATCACGCCTTCTTTCTCGGCGGCATTGAGTACGTCCTTGGCCTTGCCTTGCCAGGCCTCGGCCAACACGCAACCCAGCAGCAGGCCAACACCACGCACCTGGCTGAACAGGTTGTATTTCTGCCCGATCTGCTCCAGGCGGGCCTTGAACCGCGCGTGCTTGGCCTTGATGCCGGCCAGGGTTTCCGGGGTGTTGACCACGTCCAGCACCGCGCAGGCAACCGCGCAGCCCAGCGGGTTGCCGCCGTAGGTGGTGCCGTGGGTGCCCACAGCCAGGTGCTTGGCCAGCTCGGTGGTGGTCAGCATGGCGCCGATCGGGAAGCCACCGCCCAGGCTCTTGGCGCTGGTGAGGATATCCGGGGTCACGCCGTAGTGCTGGTAGGCATACAGCGAGCCGGTGCGGCCCACACCCGTCTGCACTTCATCGAAGATCAGCAGGGCATTGTGCTCGTCACACAGCTTGCGAGCGCCTTCCAGGTAAGCCTTGTCGGCCGGCACCACGCCGCTCTCACCCTGGATCGGCTCGATCACAACGGCGCACGTCTTGTCGGAAATCTGTGCCTTCAACGCTTCCAGGTCGTTGTACGGCACGTGGCTGATGCCGGTGATCTTCGGGCCGAAGCCATCGGAGTACTTCGGCTGGCCGCCGACGCTGACGGTAAACAGGGTACGACCGTGGAAACTGTTCACGGTGGCGATGATTTCGTGCTTTTCAGGGCCGAAGCGGTCATGGGCAACCCGGCGGGCCAGCTTGAAGGCAGCCTCGTTGGCCTCGGCGCCGGAGTTGCAGAAGAACGCACGGTCGGCAAAGGTGGCGCTTACCAGCTTGTGGGCCAGGCGCAGTGCCGGTTCGTTGGTGAATACGTTGGAGACGTGCCAGAGGGTGTTGGCCTGCTCGGTCAGGGCCTTGACCAGCGCCGGGTGGCAGTGGCCCAGGGCGTTTACCGCGATGCCGCCGGCAAAGTCGATCAACTCGCGACCGGACTGGTCCCAGACACGGGAACCCTCGCCTCGCACAGGAATGAAGGCCGCCGGAGAATAGTTGGGGACCATGACCTGGTCGAAATCGGCACGTTGCACCGGGGCTTGCTCAACGGACATCTGAGTCTCCTGAAGAGGAACGCTGGCCTGGAAGTGGCGAGCGATGGGGGGGATTGTAAGGACTGATCTGCGCCTGTCCTTGCGGCCAAGCGACAACTTGTTACAGCGCAAAACCCAGTTTTAGCAAGGTTTTCGGCAATGCGACAAACACTGTCGCAATCGCGCAGTGTACGGGAGAGAGGGGGCTGGGTGAACGGGTGTTCACCTGGAGATGAAGGAGTAGAAGGTGCAAGCCGATATTTTTATGCCGTAGCGGGTAAGAGGCGTTGGTATCGCGCCGTGGCGGGTGCATGACGTTGTTCTAGTAGCGCGGCGCACGATATCCGCCCCACCATCACCCTCAAGGCATACACCCCGGCCCCAACCGAGCTATCAACCCTTTTCAGCCGGCGCCGAACTCAACTCGAACGGGCTGCTGCTACGCCGCTGGTTACGGTCTTCCCGCGGCGTAGCACCAAAGAAATTGCGGTACGCACTGGAAAAATGCGGCCCCGACGAGAAACCACAGGAAAGCCCGATCTGGATGATCGATTTGCTGGTCTGCATCAGCATCTGCCGCGCCTTGTTCAGCCGCAGCTCCAGGTAGTACTGGCTCGGCACGCGGTTCAGGTACTGCTTGAAAATGCGTTCCAACTGCCGGCGCGAGACGCATACGTGCTGGGCAATTTCGTCGGTGGTCAGCGGTTCTTCGATATTGGCTTCCATCAGCAACACCGCCTGGGTCAGCTTGGGGTGGCTGGAGCCGAGACGATTCTGCAGCGGAATACGTTGGCGCTCGCCCCCCTCGCGGATACGCTCGACCACCAGTTCCTCCGACACCGCACCGGCAAGCTCGGCGCCGTGATCGCGGGCCAGCACCGCCAGCAGCAGGTCGGTAACGGCCATGCCGCCGCACGCCGTGAGGCGGTCACGATCCCAGTCAAACAGGTGGCTGGTGGCGATGACCCTGGGGAAGCGCTCGGCAAAATCATCCTGCCAACGCCAGTGCACGGCAGCCCGGTAACCATCGAGCAAACCCAGCATCGCCAGCGGATACACACCGGCTGCAAGCCCCCCGATCATGCAGCCGCTGCGCGCCAGCTGCTTGAGCGCGGCCGACAACGCAGCCCCTACCGCCACGGGTGGCTCGTCTGCCAGCAGGAACAGCTTGTGACAACCTTCCAGGCCACCGTTCCAGGGCTCGCCTGGCAGGCGCCAGGCACCTTCCGGCGCAGGCTCGGCCTGCAGGAACGACAGTTCGTAGACCACGTCCGGATGCACCCGCTGCGCCACCTGCAACACTTCCTCGGCCAGCGCCAGGGTCAAGGGCCTGGTGCTGGGCCAGATGAGAAAACCGATTCGCTGGGTGGTCATAAGGTACGGTCCGAAACCTGAGGTCGTTCGAGTCTGTGCGCCGGGTCAGGCCGCGCTTGCCGCGCAGCATGCCCTATTCTGGTGCAAAAATGCAGCTTTTACTTCAGGCTGCCGGAGAGGAACTGCTTCAGGCGTTCCGACTGCGGGTTGGCCAGCACTTCACGCGGGCAGCCGGTCTCTTCCACCAGCCCCTTGTGCAAGAACACCAACTGGTTGGACACCTCGCGGGCAAAGCCCATTTCGTGGGTGACCACGACCATGGTCCGGCCTTCCTGGGCCAGCGCCTGCATGACCTTCAGCACATCGCCGACCAGCTCGGGGTCGAGTGCCGAAGTCGGCTCGTCGAACAGCATAACCTCCGGCTCCACAGCCAGGGCGCGGGCAATTGCCACACGTTGTTGCTCCCCGCCAGACATGTGCCCCGGGAAGGCGTTCTTGCGGTGGGCGACACCCACCTTGGCCAGGTAGTGCTCGGCCTTTTCCAGGGCTTCCTTGCGGTTCACGCCCAACACATGCACCGGCGCCTCGATGATGTTCTCCAGCGCGGTCATGTGCGACCACAGGTTGAAATGCTGAAACACCATCGACAGCCGCGAGCGCATGCGCTGCAACTGACGCGGGTCTGCGGCCTTCAGCGCGCCGTCCTTGCCAGCGACCAGCCTGAGCTCTTCGTTGTTGAGCAGGATCTTGCCGGCGTGCGGCTGCTCCAGCAGGTTGATGCAACGCAGGAAGGTCGACTTGCCCGAACCGCTGGAGCCGATGATGCTGATGACGTCGCCGGCCTTGGCCGCCAGCGACACGCCCTTGAGTACTTCATGGCTGCCGTAGCGCTTGTGCAGGTCTTGGACTTCGAGTTTGTACATGCTGTCGATTCTCACAAAGCGGTCAGTGCTTGCGTGGCGCCAGGTAGCCGAGCCAGCGGCGTTCGGCCATCTTGAACAGGCGCACCAGGATGAAGGTCAGGCACAGGTAGAACACGCCCGCCGTGATATAGGCCTCGAAAGGCAGGTAGTACTGCGCATTGACCGTGCGTGCGGCGCCGGTTATGTCGATCAGGGTGACGATCGACGCCAGGCTGGTGGTCTGCAGCATCATGATCACTTCGTTGCTGTACTGCGGCAGCGCCCGGCGCAGGGCCGAAGGCAGCAGGATGCGGCGGTACATCTTCATGCGTGACATGCCCATGGCCTTGGCCGCCTCGATCTCGCCATGCGGCGTGGCCTTGAGGCTGCCGGCGATGATTTCTGCGGTGTAGGCACTGGTGTTGATGCCGAACGCCAGGCACGCACAGAAGGTGGCGCTGGACAACAGCGGCCAGAAGACACTGTCGCGTACCGCTTCGAACTGGGCCAGGCCGTAGTAGATCAGAAACAGCTGCACCAGCATCGGCGTCCCGCGGATGACATAGGTATAGAGCCAGGCGGTGAAGTTGACCACCGGCTGCCGCGACACCCGCATCAAGCCCAACGGAATAGCCCCCAGCAAGCCGAAGAACAACGAAATGGCCAGCAGCTTGAGGGTGGTCAGCAGGCCGCCGAAGTACATCGGCAACGCCTCCCAGATGACGTTGTAGTCGAAGATCATAGTTCAGCCACCTTGACGCCCACCGAGTAGCGGCGCTCCAGAAACTTCAGGGCCAGCAGCGAAACACTGGTCAGCACCAGGTACAACGCGGCCACCGCCAGGAAGAAGGTGAACGGCTCGCGCGTGGCGTCGGCCGCCTGTTTGGCCTTGAACATCATGTCCTGCAGGCCGACCACCGAAATCAGCGCGGTGGCTTTGGTCAGCACCAGCCAGTTGTTGGTGAAACCAGGAATCGCCAGGCGGATCATTTGCGGAACCTGGATACGGAAGAACACCTGGCGCGCGCTCATGCCATAGGCGAACCCCGCCTCGGCCTGCCCCTTGGGAATGCCGAGGAAGGCGCCGCGGAAGGTTTCCGACAGGTAGGCACCGAAGATGAAGCCCAGGGTACCGATACCCGCGATCAGCGGGTTGAGGTCGATGTAGTCTTCGTAGCCGAGCAGCGGCGCCACCCGGTTGATGATGTCTTGCCCGCCGTAGAAGATCAGCAGGATCAGGACCAGGTCCGGAATGCCACGGATGACCGTGGAATACAGGTCGCCAAGCCAGGCCAGCCAGCGCACGGGCGACAAGCGCAGCGCCACACCGATCAGGCCGAGCACGATGGCCAGGGCCATCGACGACAGGGCAAGCTGCAGCGTCAGCCACGCCCCGTCGAGGATGACTGCCCCGTAGCCTTTCAACATGATGAGGTCCTCGACCTAGAGAATGAAAAATGGTGCAAACCTCAGAGCCTCTGCTGTTTGCACCATTGCACAGGTAAACCCGACGTCTTAGTTCGAGTCTGGACCGTAGATGTCGAAGTTGAAGTACTTCTTCTCGATTTCCTGGTACTTGCCGTTGGCGCGGATGGCGTCGATGGCCTTGTTGATGCGCTCGCGGTTGGCGTCGTCGCCCTTGCGTACGGCAATGCCGATACCGTCACCGAAGTACTTGGCGTCGGTGAAGGCCGGGCCTACGAAGGCAAAGCCCTTGCCGGCGTCGGTTTTCAGGAAACCGTCTTCCAGCAGGGTGGCGTCAGCCACGGTGCCATCGAGGCGACCGGCTGCCACGTCCAGGTAGATTTCGTTCTGGGTGCCGTAAGGCACGACGGTGGCACCTTTGGCGCCCAGCACTTCCTTGGCGAAGCGGTCGTGGATCGAGCCGCGCTGTACGCCGATCTTCTTGCCCTTGAGTTCGTCCAGGCTGTCGCTGACGGTGGTCCCTTCCTTCATGACCAGGCGCGCCGGCGTCAGGTAGTAGCGCTTGGTGAAGTCGACCGACTTCTTGCGGTCTTCGGTGATCGACATCGACGACAGGATGGCGTCGATCTTGCGCACCTTCAGCGCCGGAATCAGGCCATCGAATTCTTGCTCGACCCAGGTGCACTTGGCCTTCATCTCTTCGCACAAGGCGTTGCCGATGTCGTAGTCGAAGCCAGCGATGCTGCCGTCGGGCTGTTTGAAGGCGAAAGGTGGGTAGGCGGCTTCGATGCCGATTTTCAACGGCTTTTCATCGGCCTGCGACACCAGGGAAAACACGGACAGCGCCAGGGCGCCAAGCAGTGCAAGCTTCTTCATCAGGTAACTCCATCGGTACGGGGCAATACAAGGCAGATCACGGCTGCCCGATATGCGAATGAGTACAACGCGAGCCGCGCAGGGTTCGACCAAGGCCGCATACCACGAGCGAGTGTGTGGCATTCTAACGACAGCCCGGTAGTCGATATTTCTTCAAAGCGACAACTACTTATAGAAGCGCCTGAAACCGCCGCGGGCGATGTTGACAGCATTTGCAAAATATGCAAAAGCGCAAGAAATAGAACCTATAGAACTAGCAATTCCTGGGCCTATTATTGGCAAAGCCTCGAATTACGGCAAGTGGGGCGAGCGGCACGGCTGCAAATGCCATGAAGCTGCACTGGAATGGGCCGGTTTTGTTTCCCCGCGCCCCGCCATTGTGCGGCACCGGTGACACAACGGTTACCGATGATTGTCGGGTAACAGTAAAGCAAAAACCCCGCCGGTTGCCCGGGCAGGGTTTCTGTAGGAGCGGCCTTGCGTCGCGATGGGTCGCAAAGCGGCCCCTGCCATTCAGCGCACCCGCGGGGCCGCCATCAGGCCGAAGCCAGGCTCATCGCCTTATGGGTATCGATCAGGTGCTGCACCACCCCCGGGTCGGCCAGGGTAGAGATATCGCCCAGCGCATCGTACTCACCGGTGGCAATCTTGCGCAGGATGCGGCGCATGATCTTGCCGGAGCGGGTCTTGGGCAACCCAGGCGCCCACTGGATCACATCCGGGGAAGCGATAGGGCCGATCTCCTTGCGCACCCAGTTCTTCAATTCCAGGCGCAACTGCTCGCTGGCCTCGACACCCGCATTGAGGGTGACATACACGTAAATGCCCTGTCCCTTGATGTCGTGCGGCACACCCACCACTGCAGCTTCGGCCACCTTGGCGTGCGCCACCATGGCACTCTCGATCTCGGCCGTGCCCATGCGGTGGCCCGACACGTTGAGCACGTCATCCACGCGCCCGGTGATCCAGTAGTAACCGTCCTCGTCCCGGCGCGCGCCGTCGCCGGTGAAGTACATGCCGCGGAAGGTCTTGAAATAGGTATCCACGAAACGGTCGTGGTCGCCATACAGCGAACGCGACTGGCCAGGCCAGGAATCGAGGATCACCAGGTTGCCCTCGGCCGCACCGTCGATCAGGTTGCCCAGGTTGTCCACCAGTGCCGGCACCACGCCGAAGAACGGCCGGGTTGCAGACCCTGGTTTCAGGCCGGTGGCACCCGGCAGCGGGCTGATCAGGATGCCGCCAGTTTCAGTCTGCCACCAGGTGTCGACGATCGGGCAGCGCTCCTTGCCCACGGCCTTGTAGTACCAGCTCCACGCTTCCGGGTTGATCGGCTCGCCCACCGACCCCAGCAGGCGCAGGCTGGAGCCATCTGCCCCGGCTACAGCGGCCTGCCCTTCGGCCATCATGGCGCGGATGGCGGTTGGTGCGGTGTAGAGGATGTTGACCTTGTGCTTGTCGATGATCTTCGACACCCGGGTGATGTCCGGGTAGTTCGGCACGCCCTCGAACAGCAAGGTGGTGGCACCGTTGGCCAGCGGGCCGTAGACGATATAGCTGTGGCCAGTGACCCAGCCCACGTCCGCGGTGCACCAGTACACCTCACCGGGGCGGTAGTCGAACACGCGCTCATGGGTCAGCGCGGCATACACCAGGTAACCGCCCGTGGTGTGCAGCACCCCTTTGGGCTTGCCGGTGGAACCCGAGGTGTACAGGATGAACAGCGCCTCTTCGGCGCCCATTTCTTTCGGCGCGCAATGGCTGGAAGCAACCTTCATCAGGTCTTCGTACCAGATGTCGCGGTGCTGGTGCCAGGCGATGTCGCCACCGGTGCGCTTGCACACGATGATTTTCTGCACGCTGTTGGTTTCAGGGTTGGTCAACGCCAGGTCGACGTTGGCCTTGAGTGGGGTACGACGACCACCGCGCAGGCCCTCGTCGGCAGTGATCACCACCTTGGACTTGCAGTCGATGATCCGGCCGGCCAGCGCTTCGGGCGAGAAGCCGCCGAACACCACCGAATGGATCGCCCCGATGCGTGCACAGGCCAGCATGGCGACCACGGCTTCGGGGATCATCGGCATGTAGATGGTGACCACGTCACCACGGTGCACGTCCTGGCCACGCAGGGCGTTGGCAAACTTGCAGACCTGCTCGTGCAGTTCGCGGTAGGTAATGTTGCGGTGCTCGGAAGGGTCGTCACCTTCCCAGATGATCGCCAGCTGGTCACCGCGCTCTTCCAGGTGACGGTCCAGGCAGTTGGAGGAAACGTTCAGAGTGCCGTCGGCGAACCATTTGATATCGACGTGGTGGTCGTCGAACGAGGTCTGCTTGACCTTGGTGAACGGCTTGATCCAGTCGATACGCTGGGCCTGCTCGCGCCAGAAGCCGTCCGGGTTGATCACCGATTGCTGGTACATGGCCTTGTAAGTGGCCTCGTCGGTCAGCGTAGTGGCCGCAACCTCGGGACGAACGGGATACAGTGGAGCCGCACTCATCTGTGTTACCTCGGTGTAATAGTTGTTTTTGTATGGGACCGTTTGTAACTGTACCAGAGCAACAAAAGCCATTCGACGTTGGTAGTAATTTGGTACGGCCGTACCGGCAGAAGGCTCTGGCGCAAGCCTTACAGCTTGCCTGGCATGCCGCTGAACGCACGGACCGATGGATTGTTACAGATTCTGTTAAAAGACTTTATCAAAACACCCTCTGTTTCGGCCCGGGTGGCGGCCATAAAATTCACTTGGCCAGCAACGGCAAGGCGATTAACAACTGGTAACAGCCCCCACGAAGGCACACGTTGATCTCCCTTTATCTGGTTAGTTGAAACTTGATGTACACGCGGCGCCACAAGCGCCGCGCGCCCCCTCACGACCTTAGACAGGTATATTTGAAATGAAAGCTTTACTGGTATTGGTACTGGGTAGTCTTTGCGGCGCGGCACTGGCCGATGAAGCCAAAGATGCCGAGCAGATTCCGGTTGAACAATACAGTTACTCTCAGCACCTGGACATTGCCCGCGTCATTTCCATGAGCGAAGTGCCCAATGTGTGCGAAGTCGTGCCAGCGCGCATGACCTACGAGGACTCCCAAGGGCAGAAGCATATCCTCGAATACCGCGTGATGGGGAACGGCTGCTCTAACGGGTGAAGACCTTGAATCGGGGCCCTGCGGGGCCCCTTCGCGACACAATACCTGTAACTTTAAAGCAGTGCCAAAGTTGTTGCCCGCCCCTAATCGCCCGACTTGTTAAGTGAATAATCTCTCAACTTGTTGGCAATGGTGGTATGTGAAACACCCAATCTTTTTCCCAGTGCCCGGCTACTGGAAAACTCGCCCATCAAACTTTCCAGCACCGCTTTTTCAAAGCGCCCGACGATCTGCGAAAGATCCCCTTCCAGCGAAAAATCACCCAGCGGTTGGCGCACGCCATAATCCGGCAAACGAATATGTTCGCTCTTGACCACGCCGCCTTCGCATAATGAAACCGCCTGGAACAAAACGTTCTCCAACTGCCTTACATTACCCGGCCAATGATACTGCCCAAGTTTGTCCATGGCTGCCGGCGCCAAGCGTGGCAAGGCGCAGCCGATCTGCCGGCTGGCCTGATCAATAAAATGCTGCACCAGCCCTTCCAGGCCATCCATGCACTCGCGCAAAGGCGGAATGTGCAGCGACAACACGTTGAGGCGGTGATACAAGTCCTGGCGGAATTCACCACGGGCACACAATTCGGACAAGTCCACCTGGGTGGCGCAGATCACCCGTACATCCAGGTATACCTCTTCATCGCTGCCGACCCGGCGGAAGCACCCGTCCTGCAGGAAGCGCAGGAGCTTGACCTGCAGGCGCGGGCTCATCTCCCCCACCCCGTCAAGGAACAAGGTGCCCCCCGCAGTCAGTTCCAGTAACCCAAGCTTGCCCTCGGCCCGCGCCCCTTCGAATGCCCCCGGGCCATAGCCGAACAGCTCGGTCTCGGCCATCGACTCTGGCAACCCGGCACAGTTGAGTGCCATCAATGGCGACTGCCCGCGCGGGCTGGCCAGGTGGCACGCCCGCGCCAGCAGCTCCTTGCCGGTGCCGGTCTCGCCCTCGATCAGCAACGGCGCATCCAGCGGCGCCATGCGCCGCGCTTCACGCACCACGGCTGCCATCACCCGCGAACTCTGGAAGATGCTGTCGAAACCCCGCAACTCCTGCTTGCGCACATTGTAGATGCGCTCGCCAATGCGGTCGGCACGGTGCAGGGTAAGCACGGCACCGGCCAGCGCCTCGCTCTCGTCATGCTCGGACTGCAGCGGCGCGATATCGGCCAGGAACACATCACCCTTGACCTGGATGCGCAGGCCGTTGATACGCGACTTGTTCGCCCGCACCAGCTCGGGCAAGTCGAAATCTTCGACGTAGCGGGCCAATGGCATGCCCGGCACCTCGTCCACGCGTACCCCCAACAGCTGCGCTGCGGCACGGTTGGCCGCAACGATGCTGCCGGCCATGTCTACCGACAGCACCGGGAAGTCCAAGGCCCCCAGTAGCGCATTCAGCTCCATGTGCCGGCGCTCGCTGGGCATCAGCCCCACGCGCTTTACGCCGAACACCCCGGCAATGGCCTCGAACTTCGGGCGCAGGGCCTGGAACTGCAAATTGACCAGGTTCGGGCAGTGCAGGTAGATGGCATTGCCATGGTCACCCCCCACCTCGCCGCGCAGCACGTTGATGCCGTACTCGACCAGCAGGTTGAGGATGTCCCGCAGGATGCCAATGCGATTCTGGCAGTGCACTTTGATACGCATAAGGGCTCTCGCAACGCCGATGTTTTTCAACACAGCGCAGAAAATTCGTAAAGATAAGCTGACAAAATCCGAACAAACGCCAGCCGAATACGGCGTATTTTCCGCGCTCTCATGAAATTTGTAAAATTTTCGTTACGATCTTCCCCCCGCGAGGCATTTCAACGCAGCCAGGCCCCCGTGCAAAGCGGTGAGCAAAAGCCTAATGCTTGGGTATGTGCCGTACATAACAAGAAAGCCCTCACCAGGAGAGCCCTATGAAACAGACGCACTACGTGGCCCGCGAGCCCGATGCGCATGGTTTTATCGATTATCCCCAGCAAGAGCACGCTGTGTGGAATACCCTGATCACCCGCCAGCTGAAGGTGATCGAAGGCCGCGCGTGCCAGGAGTACCTCGACGGTATCGAGCAACTCAACCTACCCCATGAGCGCATTCCGCAGCTGGGTGAAATCAACAAGGTGCTGGGCGCCACCACCGGTTGGCAGGTGGCCCGGGTACCTGCCCTGATCCCCTTCCAGACCTTTTTCGAGCTGCTGGCCAGCAAGCGCTTCCCGGTCGCGACCTTCATTCGCACCCCGCAGGAGTTGGACTACCTGCAGGAACCAGACATCTTCCACGAGATCTTTGGCCACTGCCCGCTGCTGACCAACCCCTGGTTCGCTGAATTCACCCACACCTATGGCAAGCTGGGCCTGGCCGCGACCAAGGAACAACGGGTGTACCTGGCCCGCCTGTACTGGATGACCATCGAATTCGGCCTGATGGAAACCGCCCAAGGCTGCAAAATCTACGGTGGCGGCATTCTTTCATCGCCCAAAGAGACCGTATATTGCTTGTCTGGTGAACCCGAGCACCAGGCCTTCGACCCCGTCGAAGCCATGCGTACACCGTACCGCATCGACATCCTGCAGCCCCTGTACTTCGTGCTGCCGAACATGAAGCGCCTGTTCGACCTGGCCCACGAGGACATCATGGGCATGGTCCACACCGCCATGCAGCTGGGCCTGCATGCGCCTAAATTTCCACCCAAGGTTGCTGCCTGAGCGACCTTGCCGATAACAACTCGAAGCGGAAACTATTCCATGAATGCCTTGAACCAAGCCCACTGCGAAGCCTGCCGCGCCGACGCGCCGAAAGTCACCGACGAAGAGCTGGCAGAACTGATTCGCGAGATCCCGGACTGGAACATCGAAGTACGTGACGGCCATATGGAGCTGGAGCGCGTCTTCCTGTTCAAGAACTTCAAGCACGCCTTGGCGTTCACCAATGCCGTTGGCGAAATCGCCGAAGCCGAAGGCCACCACCCCGGGCTGCTGACCGAGTGGGGCAAGGTGACCGTGACCTGGTGGAGCCACTCGATCAAGGGCCTGCACCGCAACGACTTCATCATGTGTGCGCGCACCGACAAGGTGGCGGAATCGGCTGAAGGCCGCAAGTAAAGCCGCGACTGCCCCACTGACACCGGCAAGGCCGGTGCCCTGCGCCACCCCTGCCTGGCGGGCGAACGCGCCACAAAGCCGCCGTTTTTCGGCCAGATGTTGTGCGCTGTTCGCCCGCAAACCCGACCGGCGAGCGGGAAAAAAACCAAACTGTCATCCAGACTTGTGTATCCTGCCCCAGCTTTGTAAAGCTTCAAACGCGCCTGGCGCAGACTTTTCACTCACACTTGCGAGGAACGACGAGATGCATGAGATCCCGAATCTTCCCTTCCCAAGCCTGAACCCAGAAGAGCCAACCGTGACCGCCCACGCCGAACCGGCAGCTGCCGTCGAGCAGGATGGTGACGATCAATCCAGCGCTGACCAGGACTAACTGCGCATCCCCGACTGTGTGAAAACGGCTGACCTGCGGGCCACCCCCGTCAGCACGTTTTCACACCGTCCAGAACCCATGTAGGCCCTCATGCCCGACTCACCCCGCCCCCTTGCGGTCACCCTGCAAGTCGTCTCCATCGTTCTGTTCACCTTCATTGGCTACCTGAACATCGGCATTCCGCTGGCCGTACTGCCCGGCTACGTACACAACGACCTGGGTTTCAGTACCGTCGTCGCCGGCCTGGTGATCAGCGTGCAGTACCTGGCGACCCTGCTCAGCCGCCCTGCCGCCAGCCGCATCATCGACAACCATGGCAGCAAGAAAGCCGTGATCTACGGCCTTGCCGGCTGCGGCATCAGCGGCGTGTTCATGCTGGCCTGCGCCTTCCTGACCCACCTGCCCGGGTGGAGCCTGGCCTGCCTGCTGGCTGGCCGACTGGTGCTGGGCAGCGCCGAAAGCCTGGTGGGTTCGGGCTCGATAGGCTGGGGCATCGGCCGGGTCGGGGCTGCCAACACGGCCAAAGTGATTTCCTGGAACGGCATTGCCAGCTACGGCGCCTTGGCCATCGGTGCGCCGCTGGGCGTACTGATGGTCAAGGGCCTTGGGCTGTGGAGCATGGGCCTGAGCATCATCCTGCTGTGCGCGGTCGGCCTGCTGCTGGCCTGGCCCAAACAGGCTGCGCCCATCGTCCATGGCGTGCGCCTGCCGTTCCTGAGCGTGCTGGGCAAAGTCTTCCCGCATGGCTCGGGGCTGGCCCTGGGCTCGATCGGCTTTGGCACCATCGCCACCTTCATCACCCTGTATTACGCCAGCCAGGGCTGGGCCAATGCCGCACTGACACTGAGCCTGTTCGGTGCCAGCTTCATCAGTGCTCGCCTGCTGTTCGGCAACATGATCAACCGGATTGGCGGGTTTCGCGTGGCCATTGCCTGCCTTGCGGTAGAAACGCTGGGGCTGCTGATGCTGTGGTTGGCGCCCAGCGCGGAGCTGGCGCTGGCCGGGGCAGCACTGAGCGGGTTTGGCTTTTCGCTGGTATTCCCGGCGCTGGGCGTCGAGGCAGTGAACCAGGTCTCGGCGGCCAACCGCGGGGCGGCGGTGGGGGCGTATTCGCTGTTCATCGACTTGTCGCTGGGGGTAACCGGGCCTCTGGTGGGCGCAGTGGCGGCCGGGTTCGGGTTTGCCTCGATGTTTCTGTTTGCCGCCGCCGCTGCGGCCTGTGGGCTGCTGCTGAGCCTGTATCTGTATCGGCAGGCTCAACAGGCCCGGGCGCGGTAAAACGACGCCGCGCTGGGCTGCAAGGCAGCCCGCACCGCTGAAGGTCAGCGCTGGGCGTACTGCAACACCACTTCCAGCGGGTGGCGCATCTGGCGTTCGGTCATGCGCTTGACCTGGCTGCGGCACGAATACCCGGTAGCCAAAGGTTCGCCCTCCTTGTCCAGCTTGGTGGCCCAGCTTTGCTCGAAGATGGTCCGCGAGGTTTCCTGGTTGCGCGCCTCATGCCCATAGGTACCGGACATACCGCAGCAGCCAGTGGCCTCGGTCACCAGCTTCAGCCCCAAACGGGCAAACACCTGCTCCCATTGGCGGGTACTGGCCGGCACATTGGTCTTCTCGGTGCAGTGCGCCATCAGGCGGAAGTTGCCCGGCGCGGTCGGTGCCTGTTCGGGCAGCACATTCATCAGCCATTCCTGCGGCAGCAGCACCTGCGGGCAACCGTCCATGCCCGGCACCTTCTGGTACTCCTGGCGGTACACCAGGGTCATGGCCGGGTCCAGGCCCACCAGCGGCACGCCGCAATCGGCCAGGGCCTTGAGCTGGCTGGCATTGCGGATCGCCGCCTTGGCGAATGCACCGAGGAACCCCTGCACATGCAGCGGCTTGCCGTTGGCGCTATACGGCGCCAGGAACACCCGGTGGCCGAGGCGGTTGGCCAGGTCGATGAACGCCGAAAGCAACGGCGTTTCGAAGTAACGGGTGAAGGCATCCTGCACCAGCACGATGCTGCGCTCGCGCTGGGCCGGGGTCAATTCGCGCAGCGCCGGCACCGTGGCCACGCCAACACGGCAGCGGGTCAGGGTGGCCTGGAAGTTGAAGCGGCTGATCAATGGGCTGTCGACCATGCCGACCTTTTCGGCCAGCAGCCTGCTCACCCATTTCGACCCCATCACCGCGTTGTACAGCCCCGGTGCGTGTGCCAGGTAGGGGATGGTGAACTCCAGCGAGCCGATCAGGTAGTCGCGCAAGGGGCGCTGATAACGGCCGTGGTACAACTCCAGAAAGCGCGAGCGGAAGTCCGGCACGTTGACCTTGATCGGGCACTGCCCAGCGCAGGATTTGCACGCCAGGCAACCGGCCATGGCGTCATACACCTCATGGGAGAAGTCGGCCTGGCCCTGGTTGCGTGCGCGGTTGTTGCGCAGGCGCGCCGGCAGGCCCTTGAGCCACGAGACCTTGTTACGCGCCGCAGCCAGCACGTCGATGTTCGCTTCGCCCTGCAGGCGCAGCCATTCGCGCATCAGCGAGGCACGACCCTTGGGCGAGTGCTGGCGCTCACGGGTGGCTTTCCATGAGGGGCACATGGCGTCGTTGGGGTCGTAGTTGTAGCAGGCACCGTTGCCGTTGCAGTGCACGGCGCTGCCGAAGTCTTGCCAGACCCGTTCGTCGATGCTGCGGTCCAGGTCGCCGCGCAGGGTCACGCCATCGACCTTGGTCAGGCCTTCGGCGCTGTCGGGCGGCGTGCAGATCTTGCCCGGGTTCAGCTGGTTATGCGGGTCGAAGGCGCCCTTCAGGCGCTGCAGTGCTGGGTACAGTTCGCCGAAATACTCCGGCACGTACTCCGAACGCAGGCCCTTGCCATGCTCGCCCCACAACAGGCCGCCATAGCGTTTGGTCAGTGCCGCCACCGCATCGGAAATCGGCTTGACCAGCGCGGCCTGGGCCGGGTCTTTCATGTCCAGCGCGGGGCGTACGTGCAGCACGCCGGCATCCACGTGGCCGAACATGCCGTAGGCCAGGCCGTAACCATCGAGCAAGGCCCGGAAATCGGCGATGTAGTCGGCCAGTTGCTCCGGCGGCACCGCGGTGTCCTCGACGAAAGGTTGCGGGCGCACCTCGCCCTCGACGTTACCCAGCAGGCCCACCGAGCGCTTGCGCATGGTGTAGACACGGGTGACGGCCTCGGAACCCTCGGCCAGCGTGTGGCCCAGGCGCTCGACACTGGTGTCGCTCTGCAGGTGCTGGAGGAACGCCTGCACCTTGGCATTGACCTGCGCCGGCTCGTCCCCGCAGAACTCCACCAGGTTGATGCCCAAGGTCGGCCGCTCGGGGTCGGCCGGGAAGTATTCGGCAACGCTGTGCCAGACGATATCCTTCATCGCCAGCATGAGCACCTTGGAGTCCACGGTTTCGATGGACAGCGGCTTGTGCGCCATCAGCGCATTGGCGTCGCGCAGGGCATCCATGAAGCTGGTGTAGCGCACATTGACCAGTACCGCGTACTTGGGGATCGGCAGCACATTGAGCTTGGCTTCGACCACATACCCAAGCGAGCCCTCGGCACCGCACAGCACGCTATTGAGATTGAAACGGCCCTGTTCGTCGCGCAGGTGCGCCAGGTCGTAGCCGGTCAGGCAGCGGTTGAGCTTGGGGAAGGTGCGCTCGATCAGGTCGCCCTGGGTTTGCTGGATGTCCCGCGCCATGCGGTACACCTCGCCCACCCGGCCAGGCGCGGCACAGGCCTGCTCCAGCGCGGCCTCATCGATCGGCAGGCTGTGCAGGCGCTCGCCACCGAGCAGCACGCTGTGCAACTCCAGTACGTGGTCGCGGGTTTTGCCATAAGTACAGCTGCCCTGGCCGCTGGCGTCGGTGTTGATCATGCCGCCGACGGTGGCGCGGTTGGACGTGGACAGCTCAGGGGCGAAGAACAGCCCGTACGGCTTGAGCGCAGCATTGAGCTGGTCCTTCACGGTGCCGGCCTGCACCCGCACCCAGCGCTCCTCGACATTGATTTCGAGGATGTTGTTCATGTGCCGCGACAGGTCGACGACAATGCCATCGGTCAGCGACTGGCCGTTGGTGCCGGTGCCCCCGCCGCGCGGGGTGAGCTTGACGTGCCGAAAGCGTGCTTCGGCCATCAGCGTGGCCACGCGCGCCACATCGTCGGCATCCAGCGGGAACACCGCAGCCTGCGGCAGGCGCTGATAGATCGAGTTGTCGGTGGCCAACACCGTGCGGGTCGCGTAGTCGGCGCTGATCTGGCCACGGAAGCCGCTGTTGCGCAGGGCTTCGAGGAATTCTGGGTAGTTGGCACTGGGTGCAACGGTTGGCAGCTGGGCGATCATCGAAGGATGGCCTCTTGATATTGGCTATTCACGGGATTCCTGTCGCCCCGGCATGGGTCAAACCAGGCGGGGGTGACGTATAAGCCAATGTTCCTGTAGTTTGCGCTCAGGGGCAAACGGATAATCCTGCCGCTATCAATGACTTTTATGAATGAATTACCGCCACCTGACTCCGTCCATGTCGCTGCTGCTGGCATTCGAGGCCGCCGCCCGGCATGAAAGCTACACCCGCGCCGCTGCCGAACTGTCACTGACCCAGAGCGCGGTCAGCCGGCAGGTGCAGGCACTGGAACAACAACTGGGCCTGACCCTGTTCCGCCGTGAAGGGCGCCAGGTGCAACTGACCGATGTCGGCCGGCTGTACCAGGGCGAGCTCAGCGAGGCGCTGGGGCGCATCCGCAGCGCCACTCTGCAAGCGCTGGCTTACCAGTCCGGGGTCGGCACCTTGCGCCTGGCCACCCTGCCCACCTTCGGCTCCAAATGGCTGTTGCCGCGCTTGCATGCGTTCTACAGCGCGCACCCAGGCATGCTGGTGCACATTCACTCACGCATCGAAGCCATTAATTTCGAAACCAGCGAGATCGATGCCGCCATTGGCGTGGCCAGCCACGACCTGCCCGGGCTGGTCTGCCATCGCCTGCATGCCGAGGAACTGGTGGTGATCGTACCGCCGCAGGCCAGCGCCGACCGCCAGGGCTGGAGCCCCGCCAGCATCAGCGAAGAGGTGCTGCTGAACGTGGCCAACAACCCGCATGCCTGGGGCGAGTGGTTTTCCCACCATGGCCTGCCGCACCGGGCGATGCGCCTGGGGCCGAGTTTCGAGCTCACCTCGCACCTGATCCAGGCCGTGCGCGCCGGGATCGGCATCGGGCTGGTACCGCGCATTCTCGTGGAAGAAGAACTGGCCAAGGGTGAACTGCACAGCCCCGGAACAGCTTTTGCCAGCCAGCGCAGTTACTACCTGATCTACCCGCCGAGGAATGAGGCATTACCGTCGTTGCGGGCGTTCAGGGGGTGGTTGCTGGAGCAGATCTGAGTCCTGCCTCGACCGCATAGGCCCCAAGCCCTGTGCAGTACCTGTAGGAGATTCTATGGTTTCTGGCAAGGGTAGCCGGAGCATCTTCAGCGCCTGTGAGATCGAGCGCCGCCCGCGCGGCGCAATCGCGAGCTGCGCTCGCTCCTACGTTTGTTTCGGGCCAGTAACGCCTGTGACAGGCGCGCGCGGCCGCCTTGTTTGT